>NZ_JBWXUE010000024.1:124431-139148 GCF_057158765.1 Kitasatospora sp. NEAU-69 | reverse complement strand
AGAGCGTCCGCCAGTAGGTCATCGGATGCGGGGGCTGTGGGGGCGTGTGTCCCAGCGGTGGGTGAACCATGCTCGTCGTATCAGGCTGCGGATGGTGACGATGGCCGTAGCCAGGGCGATGTAGAACTCGACGCACGCCCGGCGGCGCTCGGTGCAGCGGCGGAGCTTGCCGAAGTTGTTCAGCCACGAGTTCGTTCTCTCCACCACCCAGCGGCCGTCCGCCTGGATCGGGGTCTGCTGGCCGCGTTTGGCGATCCGCGGAGCGATCTGGCGTTCTGTCAGGTCCTCGTAGACGATGCGGTAGTCGTATCCGGCGTCCAGGCTGAGGCTGGGGTGCTCGGGCAGCGGGCCGAGTTCCTTGCCAAGGTCGCGGTACTGGTCGAGGGTCGTCGGAAGGAGCGTGTGGTCGCGGATGTTGGCCGGGGCCGGGTGAGTGACCAGCGGGATGCCGTAGGCCTCGGTCAACTGCGAGCGTTTGACGCCTTGTTTGGCACGGTCAACCGGGCTCCTGCCGGCGCATTCGCCTCCGGACGGTGCCTTGGTCTGGCAGCCGTCGGCAGCCAGATGCTCCAGCTCCAAGCCGACCATGCGGTCGTAAGCGGCCAGAGCCGCCAGGCGCAGGACCTCGCCCATCCCCAGGGCGATCCAGTGGTCCCGGCGGCGTCGGATCGTGGTGGCTGAGCAGGCCTGGTCCGCCACGCGCTCGTAGCCCATGCCGGACACCAGGACCAGGATGAGCCTGTCGAAGACCAGCGCGTCGGGGATGCGCGGGTTGTGGCAGCCCAGCGGGTGGTCGTCCCGGTGTTCCGGCAGCAGCGCGAGGAACTCCTTGCGCAGCGGATCCAGGATGCAGGCAGGAACGACAGGCACGAGCCCTCCCCGAACACGCGGACGTCACAGCGCCGCGCCCGGGCGGTTCAGCGCAGCGCGCCGGCCCTGGTGTGCAGTTCGGCCCGGTCGGCGGCGGCCGTGCCGTGGGCCCACCCCTCGCGGTCGTTGGCGTATGCCGAACCGTGACTGTACGACAGCTCGCCGAACAGCTCGTCCACCTGGTCGTCCACGGCTTCGGCCCGCGAGGCCAGCACCGGCAGCAGCCCTGCCGTCCGGCCGACTTTTCCGGCCGCCTTCACCGCCTGCTCGGCGACCCGCCCGAGCCGCTCCTCGATCCTGGCGGCGTAGGCCACCAGGAACGACTGCCTGAAGGACCGGGTGCGCGAGCTACCGTCCCCACGCTTGCGCGCGCCCGCCGCCTGCAGCGCCGCCTGGGCCTGGACCAGCAGCGAGGTGAACAGCAACTCGACCGCCTCCACATCGGAGGCGAAGCCGACCACCGTGGAGAACCCCAGGTTCCTCGACCACACCGTGCGACAGCGGTTCGCCTCCGCCACCGCCTGCAGCAGCACCACCTTCGGCTCCTCATACGGGGCATCCACCGCCACCCGCACCCCGCCCGGCGTCTGCCGCTCACCCCGCTCCACCGCCAGCAGCGCCATGTCGATGCTGTGCTGGGACATCAACTGCTGCGCCTTGGCCGTCAGCGCTTCCGCCTCCTCGGGGAAAGAGGTCGACTCGGCCTTCGCGAGCAGTGCCCGAATCTTGCCCAGCAGCGAAGACTCCACCCCGCCGGCCTCGACCATCCCAGCGCTGCCGGTCTCACAGGGCACCGGCATCAGCCGCGGCACCTCGGGAAGCCGGCTCAGCAGTTCGAACAGTTCAACGACGGCCCGTCCCAGCACCACCGGATCGCTCTTCTCCCGCGCGGCCGCACCGTCGACGTAGGCGTCGTCGTCACCCCACCACGCCGTAGCCGATGCCTCCGCAAGCTGCTCGGCCCAGCGATTGGGCAACCGCCTCGCCGGATACTCGCGGTGCTCCGCGGCGACCAGATCGGCGGCGATCCGCGCGTGCCGCACGGCCAGCTCCCGGCGTGCGACACGCACCACATCCATTGGCTGCCAGCCACGGTGCCACAGATCGTGCACCACCACTCCACCCACCTGGAGCACCGCACGGCCGATACCGCGCCGGGCGAACAGCGCAGCGGCTCGCTCAAGCGCCGCTGCGCGACGCCCGGCGTCTCCAGCCGGCACAGCACACAACCGTGCCATCGCCTCATCCAGGAGATCCGCGACAGTCCGCGCACCACCCGGCCGAGGAACGGGCCCGCCACTACCCAGGCAGAACGGATCACCGCACTCGCAGGAAGCGAACCCGAAAGCCGCCCCTTGCCCCGCCCCGCTCCGCCCTCTCGCGTCCCGCTGCTTCTTCTTGGCCCGCCGACGCTCCTGGTTGCGCTTACCCAACCCAGTTCCCCAAGCCCTCTATCGCTGTCCCACTGCCGATACCGAGCGTAGCGGCAAACCGGAGCACACCACCTGCCGACAACGGAACAGAGCACCAGCGCGAGCGATCACCGGACCTACTGGCGGACGCTCTAAGCTGCCCGTGTCTGCGTTCCACCATCCGGGCCGGAACCGATCCGCCCGTGTGTGGGCTACCCCTGAGCCTAGTCGCCCCGATCCCTGTTGCGCATGTTCCCAGCCAGGGAAGTTGTCATGTTTCCTTGCCATCTGACGAACAGTCTGCGATTCGGCCAGCGCAGGCGCCTGTTCCGGCCATCAGGGTCCACGTCATACCGCAGGAGGAGCAAGTGTCACTCCAGTAGGACTTGAGTCGAGCGGCCCAACCGTCCGGCGGAGCGACGCGGACGGGGATCGGCAGGACCGAGCATGGAGGTGTCCCCCACCGACAGGAGTGCCCCGTGACCACGACGACCGCGACCGCCGCCCGCACCGGCCGGGCGGCCGCCCGTGCAGTCGGCCTCAACAAGGTGTACGGCACGGGTGAGACCCGTGTGGTCGCGCTGGACAACGTGAACGTCGAGTTCGGGCAGGGCGAGTTCACCGCGATCATGGGACCGTCCGGTTCGGGCAAGTCGACCCTGATGCACTGCATGGCCGGACTGGACACGGTGACCTCGGGATCGGCCACCATCGGCGACACCGAACTGGTCGGCCTGAGGGACAAACAGCTGACGAAGCTGCGGCGCGATCAGATCGGCTTCGTCTTCCAGGCGTTCAACCTGCTCCCGATGCTGACCGCGCTGGAGAACATCACGCTGCCGATGGACATCGCGGGCCGCCGGGCCGACCGGGCCTGGCTCGACCGGGTGGTGGACACGGTCGGCCTCTCGGGCCGGCTCTCGCACCGCCCGAGCCAGCTCTCCGGCGGCCAGCAGCAGCGGGTCGCCTGCGCCCGCGCGCTGGCCGGGCGCCCCGACATCGTCTTCGCCGACGAGCCGACCGGGAACCTCGACTCGCGCTCCGGCGCCGAGATCCTCGGCTTCCTGCGCAACTCGGTGCGCGAACTCGGCCAGACCGTCGTGATGGTGACGCACGATCCGGTGGCCGCGTCCTACGCGGACCGGGTGGTCTTCCTGGCCGACGGCCGGATCGTCGACGAACTCGTCGGCCCGACCGCCGACACCGTCCTGAACCGGATGCGCCGCTTCGACGCCAAGGGCCGGGTCAGCTGATCCACCGCTCGGCACCGCCTTTCGAGGCCGGCGCCGGCGGGAAACGACGAGGGGCCCCGGCCCGGTGGTCCTCTCCACCGGGCCGAGGCCCCTGTCTGTCATGCGTTCGTACTCCGCCCGGTCGCACGGCCGGCTGAGCACCACGGAGGTCGTGGTCCGGCGACACTGCCGGGCGGAGGGCCTCCGACTCACACCCCGGCTTCCCTGCCGCCGGGGTAGGTCGCTTACTTGCTGCTGGCGAGCGCCTTCTCGGCTTCGGCGGGCGCCTCGACCGCGGCGGGCCGCGGCACGACCGCGGTGACCTCCTGGAAGGCGCCGAACGGCTTCTCCATCTCGGAGAGGCCGACCGTCTCGCGCTTCAGGAACATCGCGAGCGTCCAGTCCGTGAAGACCCGGATCTTGCGGTTCATGGTCGGCACCCGGCTGCCGTGGTACAGGCGGTGGAACCACCAGGCCGGACGGCCCTTCAGCTTGTACTTGCCGAAGAGGATCGCCACGCCCTTGTGCAGGCCCAGGCCCGCGACCGCGCCGAGGTTCTTGTGCTCGTAGTTCTTCTGCGGGAAGCCGCGCATCCCGGAGATGACGTTGTCACCGAGCACGATCGCCTGACGCACCGCGTGCTGCGCGTTCGGCGGGCACCAGGCGCCCTCACCGGCGGCGAGGTCCGGCACCTGGGCGTTGTCGCCGGCCGACCAGACGTTGTCGAAGCCCTGGACCTGGAGGGTCGGGGCGGTGTCCACGTGGCCGCGCGGGCCCAGCGGCAGGCCGAAGTTGGCCACGGCCGGGTTGGGCTTGACGCCCGCGGTCCACACGATGGTGGAGGCGTCGGCCTCGATGCCGTTCTTCAGCATCACGTGGCCGTCGACACAGGAGTCCATCGAGGTCTCGATGTAGATCTCGATGTTGCGCTCTTCGAGCTTCTCCTTGGTCCACAGACCGAGGTCCGGGCCCATCTCGGGCAGGATCCGGTTGGCTGCCTCGACCAGGATGAAGCGCATGTCGTCGCGGCTGACGGTCTTGTAGATCTTCGCCGCGTCCCGCGCCATGTCCTCGACCTCGGCGATGGTCTCGACGCCGGCGAAGCCGCCGCCGATGACCACGAAGGTGAGGGCCTTGCGCCGGACGTCCGGGTCCGCCGTGGACTCGGCCTTGTCCAGCTGCGCCATGACGTGGTTGCGGAGGCTGATCGCCTCCTCGACCGTCTTCATGCCGATGCCGTGCTCGGCCAGGCCGGGGATCGGGAAGGTGCGGGAGACCGAGCCGGTGGCCACGACGAGGTAGTCGAAGGTCAGCTCGTAGGAGTCGCCGGCCAGCGGCGCGATGGTGGCGACCTTGCGCGCGTGGTCCACAGCGGTCACGTGACCGGTGAGCACCTCCGCGTTCTTCAGGGCGCTGCGCAGCGGCGCGACGAGGTTGCGAGGCGCGACGTTGCCGCCGGCCGCCTCGGGAAGGAAGGGCAGGTACGTCATGTACGACCGCGGGTCGACGACCGTGACGGTCGCCTCTCCGTAGCGCATCTTCTTGAGGATGCGCATCGCGGCATACAGGCCGACGTAACCACCGCCGACAATGAGGATGCGAGGACGCTCCGTGGTGCTCATATCGGAAAGTATCCAGCACCCTTCGGAGCACCCTGCGTGAGGCCCGTCACAAGGCTCTGGACAGCCCCTGCTACACTACGCGCCCCCTCTCCGGGTGACGCGCGCGTCAAGAGGGCACCTGACGCAGTCCACTCGCAGGTTTGAACCGACACGGCCTCGTTGAGCAGCAACGATCCCTCCGCTTCCGAGGTTCCCGCGCTCGTGTATTCGATTTCACCGGCCGATGAGGAGCCGTGCCTGGGATCCATCGACCGGGCCCGGTCGGTGACCTTCGGTCACGCAATCCGGGCGGAGCGGACAACCCTGTGCGACGAATGACCGGATCGCCATGTGAAGAAATTCACGAACTTTCTCGCGACACGCGGCCGCGAAGGGGTCCGACAGCCCCTTCGGGGGCTCCCACGCCCTTCGACGGCGCGTGGGAGCCCGGCCGGGTTCAGCCCGCGACGCTCCAGGCGATGCCGTCGAGGATGTCGTGCTCGCTGACCACCAGCTCCGCCGCGCGGGTCCGCTCCATGATCGCGAGCAGCACCAGGGCACCGGCCCCGATCACGTCGACCCGGCCCGGGTGCAGCACCGGGATCGCCGCCCGCTCCGCGTGGTCGGCGGCGAGCAGCCGCTCGGCGACCTCGCGGACCTGTGCCGGCGAGAGCCGCGCGTGGTGCACCGCCTCGGAGTCGTACGAGGTGAGCCCGAGCGCGATCGCGGCGACCGTCGTGACGGTGCCGGCCAGGCCCACCAGCGAGCCGGCCTCGGTCAGCGGGACCACCTCGGCGGCCCGGTCGAGCGCCGCCTCGATGTCGGCCCTGGCAGCGGCGATCTGCGCCGCCGTCGGCACCCCGGAGCCGGCGAAGTGCCGCTCCGTCAGCCGCACGCAGCCGATGTCCACCGAGCGGGCCGCCTGCACGCTCGCCTCGCCCAGCACGAACTCGGTCGAGCCGCCGCCCAGGTCGAAGACCAGGTAGGGCGCCGCGACGGCGCCGCCGGCCAGCTCCCGGGTCGCACCGGTGAAGGAGAGCTGGGCCTCCTCGTCACCGCTGATCACCTCGGGCTCGACGCCGAAGATCTCCCGCACGCCCTTCGCGAAGTCGGCGCTGTTCTCGGCGTCCCGCGAGGCGCTGGTGGCCACGAAGCGGGTCTGCTCCGGGCCGATGCCGTGCTCCGCGACGACGGCCGCGTACTCGCGGCAGGCCGCGAAGGTGCGCTCCAGCGCCTCCGGCGCGAGCCGGCCGGTGCGGTCCACGTCCTGGCCGAGCCGGACGATGATCATCCGCCGGTCCAGGTCGGTGATCGTGCCGGTCTGCGGGTCGAGCTCGGCGATCAGCAGACGGATCGAGTTCGTGCCGCAGTCGACGGCGGCCACCCTGGTGCTGGTCACTGCTGTTCCCCTCCCTGCTCCTGCGCCTGAGCCTGCTCCTGCTGCTCCGCCTGCTCCTGCTCGCGGCGCTTGGCGGCCCGCTCGGCGGCCTTCTGCTCCTTGGCGGCGATCACCGCCGCGTGGTCCTCGGCCTCGGCGCGCTGGGCCTGCAGCGCCGCGATGCCGGCCTCGACGTCCTGCTCACTGACGCAGGCGCCCTTGCGCCACCACTCGGGCAGCATCGCCAGCGCCTCGTCACCCAGCGGGTTGACGCCCTCGCCGGCCGCCAGCGAGTGGCCGACCAGCACGTGCAGGCACTTCACCCGGTCCGGCATGCCACCGGCCGACGGGAAGCCCTGCAGCACCTCGATGGCGTCCCGCCGGGCGATGTAGTCCTCGTGCGCCTTCTGGTACGCGGCGGCCAGCTCCGGGTCCTCGGCGAGCCGGGCGGTCTGCTCCTTCATCACGCCGTCCGCCTCCAGGGTGCCGATCAGCGAGGCGGCCTTGGGGCAGGTCAGGTAGTAGAGGGTCGGGAACGGCGTGCCGTCGGGCAGCCGCGGCGCGGTCTCCACCACGTCGGGGTTGCCGCACGGGCAGCGGTGCGCGACCGCACGGGTGCCGCGCGGGACACGGCCGAGCTGGGCCGCCACCGCGGCCAGGTCGCGGTCGGCGACGGGCTCGGCGGATGCGGCGGATGCGGCGGACTGGTTTTCAGTGCTCATGTGGGTGGTGTCTTCTCACGGAACGGGGGTCGGGGTGGCGGCGGCGTCCACGGAGCTCCAGACGGTGGCGTACCAGGGCTGGTCCGCCTTGGCCGCGGACTGCGAGGACTTGGTGGGTCGGGGCTGCGCGGCACCGGCCGACGGGGTGGGGTCGACCGCTACGAACGGGGTCTCGCCGGGCATCGCGTAGTGCAGGCGCTCGCGGGCCTGCGCCTTGACGTACTCCGGGTCCTGCCAGCGGGCCCGCTCCTTGCGCAGCTCCTCGACCTGCACCCGGGCCTGCTCGGCCTTGACCCGCTGGGCGTTGATCTGGTCGCGCTGGTTGATGAACTGACGGGTCGGATAGGCCAGGATCGCCACCAGCGAGCAGAGGACCAGGACGAGCACGGCGGCCCGGCTGGTGAACCGCGGCCGGACCGCGAAGCCCGGCATCTTCCAGCCTGCCATCTCTCGACCCCTCCCACATCGCGCCGGTGCCCCGGCGTCCACCCTACGGGGCGAACGGCGGGGCACCCTTTATTTCAGGCTCGGTTCGCCTCCGGGCGCTTGGACCCGGTGCTGACGGTCGGCGGGCACTGCGCTCCCTCGTACCTCGGTCGCTTGGCCCTTCTCCCTTTCAGCACCGGCGCGCCCTTCGGCTCACTCGCGTGGCCGGGGCTAGGTCAGCCCTCGAAACGGAAGCGCGGGAAGGCGGCGCGGCCCGCGTACTCGGCGGCGTCGTCGAGGATCTCCTCGATGCGCAGCAGCTGGTTGTACTTGGCGGTGCGGTCCGAGCGGGCCGGGGCACCGGCCTTGATCTGACCGCAGTTGGTGGCGACCGCGAGGTCGGCGATGGTGACGTCCTCGGTCTCGCCGGAGCGGTGCGACATCATGCAGCGGTAGCCGTTGCGCTGGGCCAGCTCGACGGCGTCCAGGGTCTCGGTCAGCGAGCCGATCTGGTTCACCTTCACCAGCAGCGCGTTGGCGGTGCCGGTCTCGATGCCCTTGCGCAGGCGCTCCGGGTTGGTCACGAACAGGTCGTCACCGACGATCTGGACCTTGTCACCGAGCTTGTCGGTCATGGTCTTCCAGCCGTCCCAGTCCGACTCGTCCAGCGGGTCCTCGATCGAGACCAGCGGGTAGTTGGCGACCAGGTCGGAGTAGTAGTCGATCAGCTCGCCGGCCGAGAGCGGCTTGCCCTCGAACTGGTAGGCGCCGTCCTTGTAGAACTCGGAGGAGGCGACGTCCAGCGCGAGCGCGATGTCCTTGCCGGGCACGTAGCCGGCCAGCTTGATCGCCTCGGTGATCAGGTCCAGCGCCTCGCGGTTGGAGTCGAGGTTCGGCGCGAAGCCGCCCTCGTCGCCCAGACCGGTGGAGAGGCCGCGCTCCTTCAGCACGCCCTTGAGCGTGTGGTAGACCTCGGCACCCCAGCGCAGCGCCTCGGAGAAGGACTCCGCGCCGATCGGGGCGATCATGAACTCCTGGATGTCAACGTTGGAGTCCGCGTGCGAACCGCCGTTGAGGATGTTCATCATCGGAACGGGCAGCACGTGCGCGTTCGGGCCACCGAGGTAGCGGAACAGCGGCAGGTCGCTGGCCTCGGAGGCGGCGTGCGCGACGGCCAGCGAGACGCCGAGGATCGCGTTGGCGCCCAGCGAGGACTTGTCCGGGGTGGCGTCCAGGTCGAGCATCGCCTGGTCGATCAGCCGCTGCTCGGTCGCGTCGTAGCCGACCAGCTCCGGGCCGATCTGCTCGATCACGGCGAGGACGGCCTTCTCGACGCCCTTGCCGCCGTAGCGGTTCTTGTCACCGTCGCGCAGCTCCAGCGCCTCGAAGGCACCGGTGGAGGCACCGGACGGCACGGCGGCACGGCCGGTGCTGCCGTCGTCGAGGCCGACCTCGACCTCGACCGTGGGGTTGCCGCGGGAGTCGAGGATCTCGCGGGCGACGACGACATCAATGGACGGCACGAGGCATCTCCTATGCGGAAGCGGTCCTTGTGGACAGCGGTCCTGGGACGAGGAACGGAGTCGTTACGACCAGAGCCTAACCGCACCGGCCGGTCGGACCACTCGGGCCCGGCTGCCGTCTCACCGTGTGGCTCGACTACCTGCCGGTAGTTCACCTGAATGCCCGTGCGGGGCCACCTGGGGCGACCCCGCACGAACTGGCTTTCCGGGCGCGCCCGGTGGACCCGGCCCGACGACCCGACGGCCCGGCAGAGCGCGCTGCCACGGCGTCAGCCGAGGTGCAGCACCTGGCCCGGGACGATCAGGTTCGGGTCGCCGCCGACGGTCGAGTGGTTGGCCTGGTACAGCTCCTGCCAGCCGCCGGTGAAGTGCTGGGACTGGGCGATGTGCGAGAGCGTGTCGCCGGCCTGGACGGTGTAGTCGTGGCCGGTGGCGCTCGGCGCGGCGGCGGGCGCCTGGGGCTGCTGCGCCGGGGCCTGCTGGACCGGGTGCGCCGGAGCCTGCTGGACCGGAGCGGCCGCAGGGGCCTGCGCCGGGGCGGCGGCGAACTGGTTGTACACGCTCTGGTGGCTGGTCCAGTACCAGCCACCGTCCTTCTGGTACCAGAAGACCTTGCTGTCGCCGTCCCAGCCGGCCTTGCCGGGGAAGCTCGGCGCAGCGGACTGCGGGGCGGCGGGCTGCGTCTGCGGCTGCGTCCGCTGCGACTGGACGGTCGGCTGCGTGGACGGCTGCGCCGGGGCCTGCGGCTGACTCCTGGTCTGGGCCTGCGGCTGGGCGGCCGGCGTGCTGGTGTCGATGGCCGGGGCACCGCCGCCGCGGGTCAGGCCCGCCTCGCCCGAGCAGACCGGCCAGGCGCCCGGGCCCTGATCGGCCAGCACCTTCTCGGCGACGGAGATCTGCTGCGCCCGGGTGGCCTGGTTGGCCTGCGGGGCGTACTGGGTGCCGCCGTACGCAGCCCAGGTCGAGGAGGTGAACTGCAGCCCGCCGTAGAACCCGTTGCCGGTGTTGATGCTCCAGTTGCCGGTGCTCTCGCAGTCGGCGACCTTGTCCCAGGTCGAGGCGGGGGCGGCGTGCGCGCCGGTGGCGGTGAGCAGCGGCAGGGCCAGGCCCACTCCGGCCACGCCGGCGACGGCGATGGCCTTCTCGGCCTGGGTGCGACGACGGTGACGACCGTTACCGGTGAACAGCATGAAGGTGTCCCTCTCCGCACGCCTGCGAGGTGAGCTGTCGGGTTCGGACCGGGAGGTGGCCCGGCCGCCGGAGGGCGGCTTCACCCCTAGCCGTGGGGAACGGCAGAAAATCCTGGGTCCCCCGCCCCTGCCCAAGGGTTGGTCGGTGTCCCGACGACGCGGAGGGCAGGACTCGGCGTACCGCGCGCGGGGTTCGCAGCTGCGAACTCCAGGGAGGGTAGGCAGATTGCCTGACCAATCACAAGCTCATATCGCATACATCACACGAGAATTACAGACGGTCGTGGATCGCCTACCAACAGATCAGGTTTGTCCGGGTTGATGCCCATTCAAACCGCCCTCACCTGCGGTGATTCGACACGCCGTCGGATGGTCGAACGGTGATCCGGAATCAGTTCCTCCGCGGTTTCCGCCACGCAATGTGCGGACGCTTCGTCAGCCCTCCGGCGTGAAGCCGACCGGGAGTTCCCGCAGGCCACGCATGATCAGACCGCCGCGCCAGCGCAAGTCGGCGGGCTCGGCCGCCAGCTGGAGATCCGGCAGCCGGGTCAGCAGGGTGGCGATCGCGCGCTGGCCCTCCAACCTGGCCAGCGGGGCGCCGATGCAGTAGTGGATGCCGTGCCCGAAGCCGAGGTGCGGGTTGTCCTGCCGGGCCAGGTCGAGGGTGTTCTCCGCGGCGAACCGGTCCGGGTCGCGGTCGGCCGCCGCGAGCACCACCAACACCGGGTCGCCGACCGGGATCCGGACGCCGCCGATGGACAGCGGCGCGGTCGCGAACCGCCAGGTGGCGAGCTCCACCGGACCGTCGTAGCGCAGCAGTTCCTCCACCCCGGTGGCCAACAGGCCGCTCTCGCCGCGGCGCAGCGAGTCCTGGAGCAGCTCACGCTGGCCGGGGTTGCGCAGCAGCGCGTACATGCCGTTGCCGATCAGGTTGACCGTGGTCTCGAAACCCGCGAAGAGAAGGATGAACGCCATCGCGGCGGCCTCGTTCTCGCTGAGGTGCTCGCCGTGGTCGCTGGCCCGGATCAGACCCGAGATCAGGTCGTCGCCCGGATCGGCCCGCTTGCGGTGGATCAGCTCCGCGAGGTACGTCCGCATCCGCTTGACCGCGCGGGCCACACCGCCGCGCGGGCCCCCGCCGTGTCGGATCATCATCCCGGCCCAGTCCCGGAAGTCGTCCTGGTCCTCCGGTGGCACGCCGAGCAGGTCACAGATCGCGTAGATCGGCAGCGGGAACGCGAACTCGTGGATCAGGTCGGCCGTGCCGCGCGCCGCGAAGGAGTCGATCAGCCGGTCGGTGAGCTGCTGCACCCGGGGCTCGAACTCGGCGACCCGGCGCGGCGTGAACGCCTTGGAGACCAGCCGGCGCAGCCGGGTATGGTCCGGCGGGTCGATGTTCAGCAGGTGCGTCATCAGGTCCGCCTGCCGCTCCCCCGGGATGCCGACCCGCCCGGTGCGGTGCGCCTGCTCGCTGTGGTGCGCCGGGTTCTTGGAGAGCCGGCTGTCGGCGAGCGCCTGCCGGGCGTCGGCGTAGCGGGTCACCAGCCACGCCTCGACGCCGCTCGGCAGGGTCGTCCGGTGCACGGGGGCGTACTCGCGCAGCCAGGCGTACGCCGGGTAGGGGTCGGCTGCGAAGTCCCAGGTGAACAGGGGCGGCATGGGGGTATCGGGCTGGTCCGGCATGGCTCGACGTTATCCCCTGCGAGGAGGAGTGAGTCTGGTCACCTGGCGGGTAATCCCTGTTGCGGAGGGTCAGGAGGCGCCTACGATCCTCCGATACGCCAAAGGCGGGCGGGACAGTGCGGTGTCGCCCCCAAGGGAGGAGCAGGCCATGCGAGTAGCCGGGGCAGTGGTGGTCATCGCGGTACTCAGCGGCGGCGACGGGGCCGGACCGGCCCACCGGTTCGCCGCCGCGGGAGCCGCGGGTCTGCTGATCGCCGACCCGCACCCGGGGGCCGCCGAGGACCTGGCCGCCGAGCTGGACAAGCCCGGCTGCCCGGTGATCGGCGTCAGCTCCGACATCCACCTCCCCAGCGACATCGCCGCCCTGGTCTCCACCGCCGAGAAGCACCTCGGCGCGATCGACCTGTTCTGCGTGGCCGGCCCGGACGGCGAGCGCATCGTGGCGCTGGCCGAGCTGCCCGGCCACCTCGACCGGCTCGCCGAGCTGCTCGACCCGCTGGGCGAGGCGATCGGCGAGGTCGTCCCGCCGCAGCGCCGGGTCATCACCGCCGAACTCGCCGGCTGAGCCCGCTCGCCCTCCCCCGCCCCGCCCCTCGCCCGACTCAGTCGCTCGTGAGCCCCTCGGCTGCCCGGACCGCGTCCCGGTAGCCGCGGGCCGCCGCGCGCAGCGCCGCGTCCGGGTCCACCCCGGCGTCGTGCGCGCGCTGGACCACGGCGAGCAGCAGCGCGCCCGCCGACTCCTCGGTCAGCTCGGCGGGCAGCGCGTACGGCGCGTCCGGCACGGCGGCGAGCTCCGGCTGCCGGTCCCGGGCCCGCCGCACCCGGGAGACCAGCTTCGCCGCGTAGGCCAGCGCCGGCAGCCCGGCCGGCACGCCGTCCAGCACCGACTCGCGGTCCTGCTTCTCGGCCGCCTTCAGCGCCTCCCAGTTCGCCTCCACCTGCTCGGTGGTGTCCGCGTCGCTGTCGCCGAAGACGTGCGGGTGGCGGTACATCAGCTTCTCGACGATGTCCCCGGCCACCTCGTCGATGGAGAACGGGTCCTCGGCATCCTCCTCGGCGATCCGGGAGTGGAAGAAGACCTGGAGCAGCACGTCCCCGAGTTCCTCGCGCAGCGTCTGCCGGTCGCCCTCCTCGATCGCCTCGACCAGCTCGTACGCCTCCTCGACCAGGTACTTCACCAGCGAGGCGTGCGTCTGCTCGGCGTCCCACGGGCAGCCGCCGGGCGAGCGCAGCCGATCCATCACCGTGACCAGGTCGAGCAGCCGGGCGCCGGGCAGGTCGTACGAGCCGGGCAGCAGCTCGATCTCCGGCACGCTGCCGGCCTGCTCGACCGCGATCCTGGCCAGTGCGTCGGTCAGCCCCGGGTCGCCGTCCGTACTGCCCAGGAAGAGCAGCGGCGCGCGCTCGGTCAGCAGCCGGGCCAGCGCGGGCGCGCTGGTCCGCTCGACCTGCTCGACGGCGACCCCGGCCCGGGCCAGCGCCGGCAGCTGCGGGTGCGCGGGGTCGGCGACGAGCACCAGCGGAGCCGCCCGCAGCGCCTCCCAGGCCGGCCAGCTGAGCAGCCCGGGGGCGATGCGGTGGGTGGTGGTGAGGAGGGTCAGCTTCGAGGTGTCCACACCCCGAACCTACCTCCGGGCGAAGCTGCGTCCGGGCGGACCCGGCTCAGGTGGCAGCGCAGGCGTCAGGCGGCAGCGCCGGACTGCGGCAGCCAGTCGGCGGACGGGCCGTCCAGCACCGCCTGCTGCGCGTCCCAGCTGCCGTAGCGCGGATTGACGGTGACCTTGAGCTCCGCCGAGGCCTCGGAGAGCAGCTGGTGAACCGTCTTGTTGCCCTCGGTGGTGCCGAGCTGCTGGCCGGAGAGCGCGGCCAGCTTCTGCAGGCCGATCTGCTCGCGGTAGAACCCGTCGATCTCACCGGCCGGGACCGCGTTCTTCAGCAGCAGCATCTGCTCCAGCTCCGGCTCGCCGCCCCAGACCTGGACCTGCGCCTCGCGCGCCTGCGCCACCTCGGCCGGCGTGACGCTCACCCCGTGGGTCTCCAGCGCGTGGTCCACCACCTGGCCGAAGACCATGCCGGAGACCGTCGCGCCGACCAGTCCGCTCTGCTCCTGGTACTGGCCGCTGGGCAGCTGCGCCGCCTGGGCCCGGAACTCGGCCACCCGTGCCTGGACCGCCGAGACGCTGATCCGGTCCTGGCCGACCACGGCGGCCGCCCCCGGATGCGACTGGCCGCCGCAGGCGGTCAGCGCGGCGGCCGCGACCAGCACGCCGAGCGCGGGCAGCGCGCGGCGGACGGTGCGGTGGCGGGTGAAGGTGCGGACAGAGCTGCTGCGGATCACGCGGGGCCTCCCGGGCGCGGGACGAGACTGCGGTGGCGTCCGACTACTGCCGACTACTGACGGGAGACGAGAATAGGCAGCAGACCTACCCGTTGCCCAGACGTCGTACCGAACGGTTGACCCGAACGGGCGATGGTGACCATCCGTCAGCCGAGGAAAGCTCGGCTGACCGCTACTCCCCGGTGACTTCCCGGCCTCCGAGCCCCCGAGCCCCCGTCGCGCTGTCGGCGCCGCAACACTGCAGCGCCGTCCCGCCGTCCCGCCGTCCCCCGGACGCACGAGTGGCGGGGGGGGGGAAAAGCGCCAAACCCCCCCCCCCCCCCCCCACCCCCCACCCCCTCT
>NZ_JBWXUE010000024.1:0-124421 GCF_057158765.1 Kitasatospora sp. NEAU-69 | reverse complement strand
AAAAAAAAAAGTGAAGCCCCCCCCTCCCTCCCCTGGGAAGGGGGGGGGGGGGGGGGGGGGACCCCCCCCCCCCCCCCCCCCCACTCCTCCCCGCAATCGGCGCCGACTACTTCTTCGACGCCGCCAGCTCCTCGAACATCGTGCTGAGGAAGGTCCCGCACCAGGCCAGCAGCTCCCGGCCGACGACCGGCTTGCCGCCGATCCGGGCCGTGGTCGGCCGCGGCACCAGGACCTGCCCACTGGCCGCCTTGACCTGGCTGCGCGGGTAGAGCCGGTTCAGCCGCAGCTGCTGGGACTCGCGCAACTCCACCGGCCCGAAGCGGACGTTCGCACCCTGCAGCGTGATGTCCGCGACGCCGCACCGGCGGGCGAACAGCCGCAGCGCGGCGACCAGCAGCAGGTTCTCCACCGGCTCGGGCAACTTGCCGTACCGGTCCGTCAGTTCGGCGCGGACCTGCTCGATGTCGTCCTCCGAGTTGACCGCCGCGATCGAGCGGTACGCCTGCAGCCGCAGCCGCTCGCCGGGGGCGTAGTCGTGCGGCACGTGGGCATCGACCGGCAGCTCGATCTTCACCTCCAGCGGCTCCTCCTCGACCTCACCGCCGCCGCTCGCCAGCGACTCGCGGAACTCGGCCACCGCCTCGCCGACCATCCGCATGTAGAGGTCGAAGCCGACGCCCGCGATGTGCCCGGACTGCTCGCCACCGAGCAGGTTGCCCGCGCCGCGGATCTCCAGGTCCTTCATCGCGACGTACATGCCCGCACCCATCTCGGTGTGCTGGGCGATGGTGGCCAGGCGCTCGTGCGCGGTCTCGGTGAGCGGCTTCTCCGGCGGGTAGAGCATGTACGCGTAGCCGCGCTCGCGGCCACGGCCGACCCGGCCGCGCAGCTGGTGCAGCTGGGAGAGGCCGAAGGTGTCGCCGCGCTCGACGATCAGCGTGTTCGCGTTCGAGATGTCGATGCCCGACTCGACGATCGTGGTGGAGACCAGCACGTCGAACTCCTTCTCCCAGAAGTCGACCACCACCTTCTCCAGCAGCGTCTCGCCCATCTGCCCGTGCGCGGTCGCGATCCGCGCCTCGGGCACCAGGTCCTTCAGCCGGGCGGCCGCCTTGTCGATCGACTCGACCCGGTTGTGGATGTAGAAGACCTGGCCCTCGCGCAGCAGTTCGCGGCGGATCGCGGCCGAGATCTGCTTCTCGTCGTACGGTCCGACGAAGGTCAGCACCGGGTGCCGCTCCTCCGGCGGGGTGGTGATCGTCGACATCTCGCGGATCCCGGTGACCGCCATCTCCAGCGTGCGCGGGATCGGGGTCGCGGACATCGTCAGCACATCGACGTTGGCCCGCAGCTTCTTCAGCTGCTCCTTGTGCTCGACGCCGAAGCGCTGCTCCTCGTCGACGATGACCAGGCCGAGGTCCTTGAACTTCGTCTCGGCCGAGAACAGCCGGTGGGTGCCGATCACCACATCCACCGAGCCGTCCCGCAGGCCCTCCAGCACCGCCTTCGCCTCGCTGTCGGTCTGGAACCGGCTCAACGCCTTCACCACGACGGGGAAGTTGGCGTACCGCTCGGCGAAGGTCGAGAAGTGCTGCTGCACCAGCAGCGTGGTCGGCACCAGCACGGCCACCTGCTTGCCGTCCTGCACCGCCTTGAACGCCGCGCGCACCGCGATCTCGGTCTTGCCGTAGCCGACGTCGCCGCAGATCAGCCGGTCCATCGGGACCGACTTCTCCATGTCCGCCTTGACCTCGGCGATCGTGGTCAGCTGGTCCGGCGTCTCCGCGTACGGGAACGCGTCCTCCAGCTCGCGCTGCCACGGGGTGTCCGGACCGAAGGTGTGGCCCGGCGCCGCCATCCGGGCCGAGTAGAGCTTGATCAGGTCGGCCGCGATCTCGCGCACCGCCTTCTTGGCGCGCTGCTTGGTCTTCGCCCAGTCCGCGCCGCCGAGCCGGTGCAGCGTCGGGGCCTCGCCGCCGACGTACTTGGTCACCTGGTCGAGCTGGTCGGTCGGCACGAAGAGCCGGTCGCCGGGGTGGCCCTTCTTCGCCGGCGCGTACTCCAGCACCAGGTACTCGCGGGTCGCACCCTGCACGGTGCGCTGCACCATCTCGACGTACCGGCCGACGCCGTGCGCCTCGTGCACGACGTAGTCGCCGGCCTGGAGCGCCAGCGGGTCGATCGCGTTGCGCCGCCTGGACGGCATCCGGCGCATGTCCTTGGTGGAGGAGCGCTGGCCGGACAGATCGGTCTCGGTGATGACGGTGAGCTTGAGCGCCTCGTCCACGAAGCCGTGCTCGATCGAGCCGCAGGAGACGTAGACGACGTCCCGGGTCGGCGCCTCGGCCAGCTCCGGGGAGAGCCGGGCCGCGATGCCCTCGTTGCCGAGCAGCTCGGCCAGCCGGGAGGCCGGCCCCTGGCCCTCCGTCACCATGACGACCCGCCAGTCGGCGGCGAGCCGCTCCTTCGCGTCCGCGATCGCCCGCGCGGTGTCGCCGCGGTACGCCTCGACGGCGTGCATCCCCAGGGTCAGCGTGTTGGAGTCGAACTCCAGCACCGAGCCGAGCTCGGCGTCACTGCTCGCGAACGGGCTCACCGACCACCAGGGCAGCCCGATCCGCTGCGCGTGCTCGCGCACGTCGGCCAGCGACCAGAGCGAGGCGGCCGAGACGTCGATGCCGTCGTCCTCGGAGAGCTGCGCGATGTCGATCGGCCGGTCGCCGCCGGCGGCCGCGGCCACCCAGGAGGCGTGCAGGAACTCCTGACTGGTCGCCACCAGGTCGGCGGCCCGGGTACGGACCCGCTCCGGGTCGCAGACCACCGCGACGCAGCCGGCCGGCAGCACGTCGAGCAGCAGCTCCATGTCGTCCACCAGCACCGGGGCCAGCGACTCCATGCCCTCGACCGCGATCCCCTCAGCGATCTTGTTGAGGATCTCGCCGAGCTCCGGGTGCGACCGGGCCAGCTCGGCGGCCCGGGCGCGCACCTCGTCGGTCAGCAGCAGCTCACGGCAGGGCGGCGCCCACAGACCGTGCTGGGCGATCTCCAGGCTGCGCTGGTCGGCGACCTTGAAGTAGCGGATCTCCTCGACGTCGTCGCCCCAGAACTCCACCCGCAGCGGGTGCTCCTCGGTCGGCGGGAAGACGTCCAGGATGCCGCCGCGCACCGCGAACTCGCCGCGCTTCTCGACCAGTTCGACCCGGGCGTAGGCGGCCGCGGCGAGCTTGCGGGCCACCGTCTCCAGATCGTGCGACTCACCGCGCTGCAGCGCCACCGGCTCCAGCTCGGCCAGCCCCTTGACCTGCGGCTGGAGCACCGAACGGACCGGCGCCACGATCACCTGCACCGGCCCGGCCGCCGGGTCGTCCGCCCGCGGGTGGGCGATCCGGCGCAGCACGGCCAGCCGGCGGCCGACCGTGTCCGAGCGCGGCGAGAGCCGCTCGTGCGGCAGCGTCTCCCAGGCCGGGAACTCCGCGACGGCGTCCGGCGGCAGCAGCGAGCGCAGGCTGGCGGCCAGGTCCTCGGCCTCCCGCCCGGTCGCCGTCACCGCGAGCACCGGGCGCCCCCGCTCGCCGCCACCCACCACGAGCGAGCGGGCCAGCGCGGCGATCACGAACGGCCGTGCGGCCGGCGGACCGACCAGGTCGAGGTGCGGGCGGTGGCCACTGGCCGCCGCCTCGATCGCCTCGGCGAGGGCGGTGTCGCGGACAACGACATCGAGCAAACCGGTCAGGCTCATTGACTCTTCTTCGTCCCGTTGCGTCCAGGCGGAGCCCCCCGGCACCGGGTACATTCCTGCGGCCGGGCAGCTTGATGGGCCCGGCACGCGATGCGCAGGGGCCGGGTCAGGCTCCCAGCGTACGCCGAGCGACCGACACTGACGCGGCCAGCCACACAGCCGGGCGGCCGGCTGTGCCGTCGCGGCCGGAGGCGGCCCAGAAGCCGCTCAGAAGCAGGCCGGAAGATCGATTGTCAAGATATGGACATACTCCTGTCACTGAGCGTCCATGGACGTCGCGCACCATGGAGCACGTGCCCGCCGCTCCAACCGTGGGGGATGGACGTGGTGGGCCGAACGCACTCCGATGGGGGTCGGGGTGCGAGGCCGGGCGACCCTGGGTGGGGGCGCCCGCCCGAGCGTCGGGAGTCGTGGCGCCCTTTCCTGGAGGGCGCCACGGGTCCTGGCCTGTTCAGCCGTGGGGGCCGGCGGAGCCGGACGATGGCATCAGGCAGCGGGTACCGACCCAGAACGCGAAGGTATCGACCCCGCCTGCCGTCTGCGCACTGACGAGGTACTGAGAACTCGACTGGTACGCGTCCAGCAGGGTGTCCACCTTGCCGTTGTAGGTTTCCCGATAGCTTTCGATCTCGAATCCCTGCTTCTTCAGCATGTCGCGAATCTTCCGAACCGCGTCCGGATGCTGCGCCAGCGGAACGGTGCTTGAGACCGAATACATCAGGGTGTACCGCCCATCAGTGGCCACCTCGTCGTGTTTCCCCACGCACGGACTGAAAGAGGGACTCACCGTCGACGGATTGAGCTGGATTCCCGCGGCCTGGGCCATGTACTGCGTCATGTGCTGTGCCCATGCCTGGGCATCGCCCTTGTCCATGATCGGGATCTTCTCGCTCTTGTCAGACGTGGACATGCAGCCTCCGGCAAACAGCACGAGCGCAACGGTCACACCGATCCGAGAGACTGCCCCTGCTCTCCGGAGGGAAATCAACGCGGCCAAGATCGCACCTCATTTGACTCGTCCATAGGTTGGCGGCATCACTTGCTTCGGCACGATCCCGGGAGCCTGTCCGACGATGATCCGTCCTTGGTTCAGCAGGCTCTGACTGTTCGGAGCCCAGTAGCCGCTATGCCCGTGCGTGTCGGTCTTGAAATTTTCCCCACCGAATGGCGCATCCGCCGGATTCGGCCCCAAGGTGAGCCCGCTCAAATATTCCGGGACGGGATCATCGGAGGCAGCGCCGATCCACACATGACTCGGATCGATATTGAGCGAGGTGACATTATCGGTCGCCATACCGGGACTTCCCACCGCAATGATGTCGTCCGCGTGCAGGCCACCGTCCCCCTGCGCGGCAACGCCCACGGCGGTGCTTCCGTAGCTGTGCCCGATGACGGTGAGATGACTCCGGTGATCTCCCTGCGCGACCCTCGTCCCGTCCATGAATCGGCGCATATCTGCCGCGCCTGCCTCGGCACGGTCGGTATTCGTGACACTGAGGTCGATCTGCGGCGCGTCATAGCCCAGCCAGGAAATGACCGAGGTGCTCTGAGTCCCGTCGGCGTAGTGGGCTGCTCCCTGCAAACTCCCGATCCGCTCGATCTGCCCCGGCATGCTCTCCAGCGTCGTCCCCGTCCCCGGGACCAGGACCGCCGTGTTGTCGGCCGTGTCGGGATTCCCCATCGCGACGATGGCCTTCCCGTTGCCCTGCGGGTCCATGCCGAGCAGGAACAGCTTGGTGGCGTCCGGCGCGCCGTCGCTCCGGGCCAGCCGCTGCTTCAGCGACAGCATGCCGTTCATCCGGTGGTTCCAGTCCTCCGAGGTGATGTCGGTGCCGCGGTTGTCGCCCGCCTGCATCCTGTCGAGCTGCTCGTCGAGGGAGAGCCGGTTCGCCTCGTCCCGGGCCGTCGCGGGCAGGCCATCGAGGCGGCCGATCTGCGCCGGATGGAGGGTCAGGTAGCTCCGCTGCTGATCCGGCGTCAACGACTTCCACCAGTCGGCGGCCTGCTGCGGGTCCTTGCCGTCCGGGATGTACGGGTCCACCAGGCCGAGCGCCGCGGCGGCGTCCTTCGCCTGCCCTGCGGCCGTGCTGACGGCGCCGAAGGTGTCGGACGGGGTGCCCAGCACCGAGGCGCTCAGGTCGCGCAGCGCGGCGCCGCCCTCCCGGCTGGCTTCCTCGGCGGCGGCGACCGCCGCCTCGATCCGGGTCCGGACGGCCAGCAGCCGGCCCGTCCGGGTCTCCCAGGCGGCGACGGCGTCGGGGTCGGCCCGCTCGGCGCCGCCGAGCACGGGCGGTGCGGCCACCGTGCCGTCGGCGGCGACCGGGATCCCCTGCTCCTCGGCGAAGCGGACGGCGTTGGTCAGGTCGGTCCGGGCCTGGTACATCCGGTCGGCCACGGTGTCGAGCGCCAGCGCGATCGACTCGGCCTCGATCCGGACCACGTCGAGGTCCAGCTCGTTCCGGTCGAAGGCGTGGAACGCGCTGTCCGCGTCCTGGCCCTTCCACTGCGCCTGCTGGAGCGGCCCGTTGACCTGCGAGCGGTGCCGGGCAGCGGCGGTTTCGAGCTGCTGCGAGAGCGCGCGCCAGGACTCGGCGGCCTGCTGGAGGCCACTGACGTCGAGTTTCAGGAGCGCGGCGTAGGAGCCGCTCACCGCGCGGCACCGCCCTGCATGAGCTGCCGGATCTCGTGCTCGTTCCAGGCGTGGCCCTGCGCGGTGGCATCGAGGTTCGCGGCGGTGTCCGCCAGCTTCGCGCGCAGCGCGGCGAGCACCGGCGACCACTGCGCGACGCAGTCCTGGAGCACCGCTGCGACGTCCCAGCCGGCCAGTTCGCCGACGGCGGCCGAGCCGGCGCGCAACGCGGCGTCGATCGGCTGCCGGAGCTCGTCGGCTATCGCGCGTGCCATGCCGGCCGAGGCCCGTAACTCCCCCACGTCCACCGTGATGCCGTCGGTCATGCGTCCCCTCCCCAGTGGCGCTTTCCACCGGCGATCGTAGGGGACGGGATGCGAACGGCTCCGGGTATTGGTGCAGATACCCCGTCACGGCCGCAGCCCGCAGCCGGCGGGACACACGTCGGCCGGGCGGCGAGGCGCACCTCGCCGCCCGGCCGGGCGACACGATCCTGGTCCCGTGCGGACGGGCCCTACGGCAGGCGGCGGCGACGGACGGTGTTGGGGAGGCTGTCCAGGCTGGTGCCGTCGTCGATGATCACGATCTTCGGAATGATCGCGGTCTCGTCGGCGGCCGCCGGGCGGGCCGCGGGCTGCTCGGTGGGCGGCACCGGCGGCGGGGTGGCCGGGCGAGGCGGCACCGGGGGCAGCGCGGCGCCCGCGGCGCGCAGAGCGGCCCGCGGGTCGACCGGGGCGGCGCCCGGACGCAGGTCGGCGGCGGACGGCGGGGTGGCGCCGAGCAGCTCGGGCGGCAGCCGCAGGATGGTCGTCGGCGTGTCGTCGCTGAGCGCGACGGGCGGGGCCGGCGGCGCGGGCGGGACGGGCGGCAGCGCGACCTCGCCGGTGTCCGCCTCGGAGTCCGGGACGGCCGGGACGGTCGGCAGCACCTGGGTGACCTGGGTGACCTGCGCCGCCGGGACGGCCGGGACGGCCGGCAGCACCGTGGTCTCCGCGGCGGCGTCAACCGGAGCAGGAGCGGGAGCAGGAGCAGCTGGCGCGGCAGCAGGGGCAACGGCAGGAGCAGGAGCACCCGGCGCGGGCGGCAGGGCCGGGGCCGGCTCGATCATGCCGACGGCCTTGCCGGTCAGCGAGGCCAGCGTCCCCTTGATGTGGTCCAGGTGCGTCTGCACCGTCTCCAGGCGCTTCTCGAACTGCGCCCGCTCGGCCGTGCTCTCGGCGTTGACCCGCTCGGCCTCCCGGCGGGCCTGCTCCAGCAGGTGGTCGGCCTTGGCCTGGGCGTCGGTGTCGATCTGCTTGATCAGGCCCAGCATGCTCTCCCGGTGCTGCTCGGCCTCCTTGAGCCGGCGCTCCGAGACGTTGGCGATCTTGGCGTCCTCGACCGCGGCGGCGGCCTCCTCGGCGGCGAACCGCTCGTCGGCCTCGCGGCGCAGCTCGACCAGCTTCACCTCGGCCTGCTCGCCGGCCTCGGCGGCGGCGACCCGGATCTTGGCGGCTTCGGCGGTCGCGGCGTCGCGCATCGACCGGGCGTCCCGGTCGGCCTCGGCGCGCAGCGTCTCGGCCTCGGCCCGGGTCCGCTCCTCGGTGCGGCGCACGGCCTGGTCGGCCTCGGCGCGGGTGGCGGTCGCATAGGCGCTGGAGGAGCCGGCGAGTGCCTGGCCCGCCTCGTAGACCTCGTCGCGGGTGTCCTCGGCGAACCGCTCGGCCTTGTCCCGCACGGCCTGCGCCTCGGTCGCGGCGCTCACCATCAGGCCGGCCGCCTCGGGGCTGAGCACGGCGTAGTCCGGTTCGGGCGCGTCGGCGGCGGCCTGGAGCGTGGCGGCGACCAGCATCTCCAGGTCGCGCGCCTGGGCGCCGAGCAGGCTGAGCCGCTGCCACGCCTCGTCCCGCTGCGCGGTCAACGCCCGCAAGGCGTGGTCGACCTGCTCGGGCGCGTATCCGCGCCTGGCTTGGGTGAAGCCGTACGACGGGATGGCGTCGCTCATGTGCTCTCTTCCCCTCAGTGGCTGGCTGGGCGCTGACCCCGACTTTCAGGGACCCCGACTCCCAGAGACCGTGACGATCAAGAACTGCCGTTCCGGTCCGACTGGTCCTCTTGACCTATTTTGCGCAGATCATCTGGAAAGCCCAAGGAAGCGACGCCGCCGACCGGGGTGCCACCGACGGTGGCACCCCGGTCCCGGCACACCGGCGGTTACAGCAGGCCGTCCCAGAACTGCTCCAGCAGAATCGCCCACCAGGTGTCCGGCGCCTGGAGGGCGGCCGGGTCCAGCGCGGCCAGCTCGGCCTGGAAGTCGGTGGTCCAGCGACCGGCCTGATCCGGGGTCAGGCCGTAACGCAACGGCCACATCCGACCGAGCAGGGCGAGCGACCGGACGAACTCCGGCACACCACTGTTGACGAAGCGGGGCGGCTCTCCGGTTCCGTCCAGATCGACCGCGACCACCGCCGCTGTGCCGTACTGCACACAGAGCTGCCGTCCGTAGTCGTTCCCGAGCACCAGGTAACCACCGGCGTCCGGCGCGGCCGGCCGGCCGCGCTCGGCCGCCAGCTCGGCGAGCGTCGGGATCGGCCGGTCCTGCGGCGCGTGCGCCCAGAAGAACGGACCGAAGTTGACCGGCAGCCCCGCCCAGGTCAGGGTCTGCGCGACCGCCTCGGGCACGCCCTGCCGGGAGACCGCCCGCTGCTCGTAGCGGAAGACGTTCGGCCCGAAGAACTGCCCCAGCTCCGCCGCGAGCTGCTGCGGCGGCACCGGCGGATGCTGCGGGATGCTGCCCGGCGGCGGCAGCGGCACCCGGGACGGGCGCGGGCGCTGCGGGCCGCCGGCCAGCTGGTGCAGCTCGTCCAGGTGGGTGAGCAGGTGGGCCATGCCGGCCTGGCGGGCCTGGTGCTCGCGCCCGTACGCCGCCGTGTGGGTGACCCGGACGTTCGGCCAGGACGCGGCGATCAGCCGGGTGCAGTAGCCACCGGGCAGGTCGCAGGACTCCAGTTCGGTGTGCAGCTCCAGCACCTGCTCCGGCGGCACGTTCAGCCGGCGCAGTTCCTGCAGGATCTTCCACTCGGGGTGCGGGGTGCCCGGCTCGCTGCGCTGCATCACCTTCTGCTCGGAGCCGTCGGGGGCCCGGTAGCTGAGCACGGCGAGGTAGCCGGGGCCGACGGTCGGCACGCCCGGCGGCACCGGCGCGCCCTGCGGCGGCAGGCCGGGGACGGGCGCGGCGGCGCCCGGCACGCCGTGCGCCGGCGGGCCGACGGGGGCGGCCTGGGCGGGCGCGGGTGTCCCCGGGCCGGGGAAGCCGTAGCCGCCCGGCGCACCCGGACCGGGCGGAACCGGCGCGGCGAGCTGGGTGGCGGCCTGCGCGAGGTTCGCGGCCGGACCGGACGGCGCACCGGAACCGGCGCCGGGGCCGTTGAACGCGGCCTTGCTGGTCGCGGCGGAGGCGAGGTCCTCACCACCGGCCGGCTCGGCGGGCTGCGCCGGGGCGGGAGCGGGAGCGGCCGAGCCACGCAGACCCGACGGCGGCGGAGGCGGCGGAGCACTTCCCGCGCCACGCCCGGCCACGGGCGCGTGCGGCTCGGCACCCGTACCCGGCGCATGCAGCAGACCACCCGGCGCAGGCGGCGGCGGAGCACCCGCACCACCACGACCCGACGACGCAGCCGCGACACCCGGCGCAGGCTGCGCGGGCTGCACCGGGGCGGCGGCGGCCGAGCCACGCAGACCCGACGGCGGCGGAGGCGGCGGAGTGCTCCCCGCGCCACGCCCGGCCACGGGCGCATGCGGCTCCGCACCCGTACCCGGCGCATGCAGCAGACCACCCGGCGCAGGCGGCGGCGGAGCACCCGCACCACCACGACCCGACGACGCAGCCGCGACACCCGGCGCACCCGGGAGGCCCATCAGGCCGGGAGCACCGTCCGTGGCGAGCATGGTCGGCGCGTGCTCGACCTGCGGCGACGCGGGAGCCTGAGCCGGAACGGGCGCAGGGGCGGGCACGGACTCGGGGACGGGCGCGGGAGTGGGAGTGGGAGTGGGAGAGGGCGCAGGAGCGGCCTCGGGCGCACCCGGGAGGCCCATCAGGCCCGGGGCACCGTCCGTGGCGAGCATGGTCGGCGCGTGCTCGACCTGCGGCGGCGCCGGTGCCACCGGCGGCGCGGGCGGAGCAGGCGCGACCGGCGAGTCCGGCAGTTGCTCCGCGACGGCCGGCTCGGCGGGAGCCGCGACAGGGGCCGGCGGGACCGCCGGAGCAACCGGCGCAGTTGCCGGTGCAGGAACAGGTGCCGGTGCAGGAGCAGCCACCGGATCCGGCGCGGACGCCGGCCGCCTGCTGGGCGACGGCGGCATCCGCACCGTCATCGCCTCCGGCGAGGTCGCCGGCGCGGCCGGCTCCTCGCCGTGCTCCTCGAACCCGAACTCGTCCATCAGCTGGTAGCCCTCGGGCAGCGCCACCGTCGCATCGCCCGGCTGCCCCCAGTCCGCGACCTGCGGAGCCGTCGGCACGGACGGCGGCTCAGCGGGCACGGGCGCGGGCGAAGCCGAGGCAGCGGCAGCGGCAGCGCCCGTCCCCAGCCGTGCCGACTCCGCCTCGATCGCGGCCTCGCCCGCCTCCAGCACCCACTGCGGCGGGCTGAGCAGGAAGGACGTCGCCTCGACCGGCATCGGCTTGGGCACACCGCCCGACGTGGCGCCGGCCGGCCGCCCGTACTCCTCCTCGTACCGGCGGACCACCTCGTTGACCGGCAGCGCCGGCCAGAGCGTGCTCGCCCCGCTGTCCCGGGCGATCACCAGCCGCACCGCGCCACCGTCCGAGACCGGGCCGCCGTCGCGGTCCTCCGCCCAGCAGACGAAGCCGAGGTCGAATTCCCGCACCCGCACCTCGCGCTGCTGGAACGGCGGCACCCCGCCGTTGATCCAGTCCGCCGCGAGCTCCTGCGCCTGCGCGTACGTCACCATGCCCGGCCCGCCTTCAAGTTCCGTCCCACCACTGCCACGCCCATCGCCCCGGTCACCGGACCGGGACCGCGCGGGCGAACCCGCCCTCGACCATCAGCTCCGCGACCGTCTCCAGCTCCGGCGGGCTGCCGGCCAGCCGGAGCAGGAAGTCGTCGAAGCTGTCCCCGCAGCGCAGCAGCAGCCGCCGCACCCGGTCGGCCGGGTCCTCGGGCACGCCGATGTCGCGGGCGTCGTCGTAGAGGCAGAACCAGACCGAGCCGAGGTCCTCGCCGCGCACCTTGACGGCGAGGATGCCGCCCTGCGCGAACGCGACGCCCAGGTAGTCCTTGGTGAGGTGGTCCCGCAGGCACTTGTTCGCGTAGACGAGGTCCTCGGTGCCGTACTCCTCGCTCAGCGTCAGGAACGGCTGGTCGAGCAGCATCCCGAGCTCGGCGTCGAGCGCGACGCCGACCGGGGCGCGACCGCCGGCCAGCTTGAGGAAGCCCCGGTACGGGCCGGGCAGCCGGTAGCCCAGCTTCTCCTCGGCCGCCAGCACCAGCTCCTCGCGCACGCTCATCGGATCGTCGCCCTCCCTGGAGAGCGAGAAGTGCACCGCCCGGTGCTCCTGCAACGGGCGGGTGCCGCGCCGGCCGTGGTCGGCGGCGGAGCGGGCCAGCCCGCCGTGGTGCCGCAGCAGCGCCTTGACCTCGACCGGGATCAGCTCCATCCGCCGCCAGCCGGGCGCCGCCCCGCCGACCGCGTGGTGCCAGGTCCAGCCGGTCGGCGTGGCGACCGGCGAGGTCTGGTCGGCCCAGAGCTCATGGCCCTGGCTGAACAGCGCGGCGTTGGCCGAGACGTAGTCGGTGAGCCGCAACTCGTCCACGCCGAAGCCCTCCGGCGGGTCGGCGACCTCGGCGGCCGCGGCGGCGTACCCGCCGAAGTCGGGGTAGCCCAGCGCGTCCACCCGTACTCCGTCCGGGTACTTCGCGGCGCGGACCGGGTCCGGGAAGTGGACCACTTGACCGGCGTAGGCCGCGTTGGGCGCGGCGGCGGTCCCGGGCCGACCTGTCGTCATCTGGAAGCCCCCACTGGCTGAAGCCGATTTTGCTAGCCCCCAGGGTATTCGGTCAGGTTCTGACACGGTCCCCCGGCTGGTGCTGCCGGTGGTGGCACCGGCCGGAGGATGAGAAACGGCCCCGGCCCGGTGAGCGGGCGTCAGCGCGAGCTTCGGATGATGTGTGAACAATCGGTGTGCATCACGTCCCGTCCGTACACCTGTCGGCACCCCGCGTGATCGACTGTCCGAGGTGTTTGGCAGGCTGACCCCGCAAGGTGAACAGCCCACCCGACACGAACCACTGAACCGAAGACACCTGCCGGTGCGTCAGGCACCCGAGACCGAAGGGAGCAGCCGTGGACACCCGCGCGGACACCCGTCAGCCGACGCCGCCGTCGGCCGCCCCACTGCTGCGCCACGACCGGGACAGCCTGCTGCCCGCCATCGCCGCCGCCCTCTCGCTGCGCGGCGGCGAGGTGCAGACCCTGGCCGGCCGCAAGGCCGACGAGCTGCCCGAGCTGCACCCGCTGATCGGCGACTTCCTGTCCCGGCTGCCGGTCGAGCACCGCGAGCGGTTCACCGGCCGCTGCCCGGAGGCCGTCCTGCTCTCCCGGTACCTGACCACCGTGGACAGCGGGCGGTCCAAGCGGGCCGCCAAGAAGCCGCTGACGCTGCACGACGCCCGCAAGGCGCTCAAGGGCGCCCAGCTGACCACCGTCCGGATCCGGGAGCAGGGCGACCCGGCGCACGGTACGCACGCCCCGCCCTGCCGGTCCTGCGCGCCGATGCTGGAGCACTTCACCGTGCAGAGCGTCGTGGTCGGCCCCCGGCCGTAGCCCACCGCCGGCCCCGGCACCGGCCCGGCCGTCGCCGCCCTCGTCACCCGAGCCCGGAGTACACCCTGAACCCGCTCGCCACCGCCACCAGATCCCAGCCCCGGTTCTCCGCCGACGTCGCCGCCGCGCTCAAGCAGGCCGGCTGGCACCCGGGCCGCTGGGAGATCCGCCGTGCCGAGGAGTGGGCGGACGAGCTGCTCGCCCACCAGAGCGCGGACGGCGTCCCGCACACGGTCTTCCCGGCCGCCGTCGAGGCCTGGGCCGAGTTCGGCGGGCTCTCCTTCGACCTGGCCGGCGCCGGGCGCGAGGTGGCCAGGACGCCGTTCCTGCTCGACCCGCTCTGCGGCCTGCACCTGCCGCGCACGCTGGCCGACCTGGGCCGGGCGCTGGACGCGCAGGTCGCGCCGCTCGGCGAGGAGCTGTACGGCCAGGCGCTGCTGGCGATCGACGAGGCCGGCCGGGTCTTCAGCCTGGACCACACCGGCGAGTGGTTCCTCGGCACCGACCTCGACCAGGCGGTCTCCACGCTGGTGCTCGGCACCCGCCCGGAACGGCTGCGGACCGGCCGGGCCACCGGCTGAGACGTCCGCCGGGGCCACCGACGGACCGTCGGCAGACCTTCGGCGGACCCACCACCGGAGATCCACCAAGAGATCCACCGGGACATCCACAGATGTAAATCTTTCCGGCGTGCTTGGTGACCGGACCGCACTGCCATGCCCAGGTCAGAAGGCTCGGTCAGGGCCCGAACAGGTCTGCGACAGGTCCCGAACAGTCCCCGGACGGACTGCGTCAGGTCAGCCGGTCCGGCCGGACCACCAGGCGGGACGGCAGCAGTGCCTCCACCCGGAACCCGCCACCGTGCTCCGGACCGGCCGTGAAGGTGCCGCCGAGGGCCCGGACCCGCTCCTCCATGCCGACCAGCCCGTTGCCGCCGCTCGGCAGCCCGGCCTGGCGACCGCCGGCGTCCGGGGAGTCGTTCACCACCGCCACCCGCACGCCGTTCGGCACATAGGCGAGCAGCACCGAGACCCGCGCCCCGCCGGCGTGCTTGTGCGCGTTGGTCAGCCCCTCCTGGACCACCCGGTACGCCGTCTGCTCGGCGTCCCCGGTGTACGGCTGCCGGGAGCCGCTGACCGTCAGGGTCACCCGCATGCCGGCCGCCTTCGACTGGTCCACCAGCCCGGGCAGCTCGGCCAGCCCGCAGGCGGTCTCCGCGACCGCGTCCTCGTTCATCCGCAGCACGCCGAGGATCTCGCGCAGCTCGTCGAGCGCCTGGCGCCCGGTCTGGGCCATCAGCTTGGCGCTCTGCGCGGCCTTCTCCGGATCACGGGCGACGATCCGCTCCAGCGCGCCCGCGTGCACCACCATCAGGCTGACCCGGTGCGCGACCACGTCGTGCATCTCGCGGGCGATCCGGGTGCGCTCCTCCAGCCGGGCCCGCCTGGCCCGCTCCGAAGCCCGCTCGGCGAGCAGGTCCAGCTCGGCCTCCAGGCCGTGCGCGCGGTCCTTGAGCGACTCGACCAGGCGGCGCCGGGCGCCGATGTACAGGCCGGTGACGACCGGCGGCACGGTCAGGCCGACCGCCACCAGCACCGCGATCAGGACCAGCAGCCAGTCCGGCGGCAGCTGCTCACCGGGCTTCGGCTGGCCGCTGGTGCCGAAGAAGGAGAAGAGCACCATGCCGAGGGTCTCCACGAAGACCACCGCCGACAGCGCCACCACCGGGCGCCGGCGCGACGGCCAGGCCCAGGTCGAGGCGAGCGTGTACAGCGCGACCACCAGCAGCACGACGCCGAAGAGCGCGGGCACCAGGATCGTCGACACCAGCACCGGCAGCGCGGGCCAGCGCCGGCGCACCAGCAGCGTGGCACCGCCGAGCGCGCCCACCACGGCGGCCGCGATCGCCCAGCCCGTACCCAGCCCGAACCGGGTGCCGACCAGGTTGTATCCGCCCACCGCGCACTCCAGCGCGGCCAATGCGGCCAGCACCGAGTCCAGGAGCGCGCTGCGCCGCCGCTCCCACCACCACAAGCCGCGGTCCTGCGCGCCCTCCCCAGGCGACATGCTCATACGGGACAGCCTAAGTGAGGCCCTGCGGACCGCCCCACCGAGTTACGGATAGCCGCCGCGACCGGCTCGTGTCCGGCATCCGGCCAAGCCTCGGTCGACGCAGCACCGCCACATATGCTGAGCCGGTCGGACAGCGCGGTCCGCCGTTGTGCCGTACCCCACCACCGCAGGGAGCCAGCCGTGACCGCTCAGGTCCCCACCCCGGCCGACCACCCCGACCTGCTCAGTGCCGAGCCGTCCGGCGCCGACCCGGCCGCCGACAACGCCGCACTGCGCGCCGACATCCGCCGACTGGGCGATCTGCTCGGCGAGACCCTGGTCCGCCAGGAGGGCGCCGAGGTGCTCGGCCTGGTCGAACAGGTCCGCCTGCTCAGCCGCACCGACGGCGAGGCCACCGCCGAGCTGCTCGCCAACATCGACCTGGAGACCGCGGCCAAGCTGGTGCGCGCCTTCTCCACCTACTTCCACCTCGCCAACGTCACCGAACAGGTGCACCGCGGCCGCGAGTTCGCGGCCCGCCGGGCCCGCGAGGGCTCGCTGCTCGCGCTGACCGCCGACCAGCTGGCCGACGCCGACCCGAAGCACCTCGCCGACACGCTGGCCCACCTCGCGGTCCGGCCGGTCTTCACCGCGCACCCGACCGAGGCGGCCCGGCGCAGCGTGCTCAACAAGCTGCGCCGGATCGGCGAGCTGCTGGAGCGCGCCTACAACGAGGAGCAGCGGCACCGCGAGCACGCGGCCGGCGGCCGGTCCGCCGCCGACCCGGTCCGGCAGACCTCGGCGAAGCGCCAGGCCGACCGCCGGCTGGCCGAGGTGATCGACCTGCTCTGGCAGACCGACGAGCTGCGGATCGCCCGCCCGGAGCCGACCGACGAGGCCCGCAACGCCGTCTACTACCTGGACGAGCTCTACCGCGACGCGGTCCCCGAGGTGCTGGAGGAGCTGCACGAGGAGCTCGCCCGGGTCGGCGTGACCATCCCCGACGGCGTCCGCCCGCTCACCTTCGGCACCTGGATCGGCGGCGACCGGGACGGCAACCCGAACGTCACCCCGCAGGTCACCTGGGACGTGCTCAACCTCCAGCACGAGTACGGCATCAAGGACGCGCTCGACGCGATCGACGACCTGCGCAACACCCTCTCCACCTCGGAACGCCTCGCCGGCGCCTCCGCCGAGCTGCTCGCCTCGCTGGACGCCGACCTGAAACTGCTGCCGGAGCTGAGCCCGCGCTACAAGCGGATGAACGCCGAGGAGCCCTACCGGCTGAAGGCCACCTGCGTGCGGCTCAAGCTGGAGAACACCCGCGAGCGGCTCGCCGCCGGCACCCCGCACGTGGCCGGGCGCGACTACCTCGGCACCCGCGAGCTGATCGCCGACCTGAAGCTGGTGCAGGACTCGCTGCGCGCCCACCGCGGCGAGCTGATCGCCGACGGCCGCCTCGCCCGGGCGATCCGCACCGTCGAGGCGTTCGGCCTCCAGCTGGCCACCATGGACGTGCGCGAGCACGCCGAGGCGCACCACCACGCGCTCGGCCAGCTCTTCGACCGGCTCGGCGAGGAGGCCTGGCGCTACACCGACATGCCGCGCGAGTACCGGCAGCGGCTGCTCGCCAAGGAGCTGCGCTCGCGCCGTCCGCTGGCCCCCACCCCGGCCCCGCTGGACGCGGCCGGCACCAAGACGCTGGGCGTCTTCAACACCATCCGCGAGGGCTTCGAGCGGTTCGGCGACGAGATCGTCGAGAGCTACATCATCTCCATGTGCCAGGGCGCCGACGACGTCTTCGCGGCCGCCGTGCTGGCCCGCGAGGCCGGCCTGATCGACCTGCACGGCGGGATCGCCAAGATCGGCATCGTGCCGCTGCTGGAGACCACCGACGAGCTCCAGCAGGCCGACCGGATCCTGGAGGAGATGCTCGCCGACCCCTCCTACCGACTGCTCGTCTCGCTGCGCGGGGACGTCCAGGAGGTCATGCTCGGATACTCCGACTCCTCGAAGTTCGGCGGCATCACCACCTCGCAGTGGGAGATCCACCGCGCCCAGCGCCGGCTGCGCGACGTGGCGCACCGCTACGGGATCCGGCTGCGGCTCTTCCACGGCCGCGGCGGCACGGTCGGCCGCGGCGGCGGCCCCTCGCACGAGGCGATCCTGGCCCAGCCCTGGGGCACGCTGGAGGGCGAGATCAAGGTGACCGAGCAGGGCGAGGTGATCTCCGACAAGTACCTGCTGCCGTCGCTGGCGCGGGAGAACCTGGAGCTCACCATCTCGGCCACGCTGGCCGCCTCCGCGCTGCACACCTCGCCGCGCCAGGCCCCCGAGGCGCTGGCCCGCTGGGACGCCGCGATGGACCAGGTCTCCGAGGCCGCGCACACCGCCTACCGGGGCCTGGTCGAGCAGGAGGACCTGCCGAAGTACTTCTTCGCCGCCACCCCGGTCGACCAGCTCGCCGCGCTGCACCTGGGCTCCCGCCCGTCCCGCCGCCCCGACAGCGGGGCCGGACTGGACGGCCTGCGGGCGATCCCGTGGGTCTTCGGCTGGACCCAGTCCCGGCAGATCGTGCCGGGCTGGTTCGGCGTCGGCTCGGGCCTGGCGGCCGCCCGTGCGGCCGGGCTGGGCGACGTGCTGGACGAGATGTACGGGCAGTGGCACTTCTTCCGCAACTTCCTGTCCAACGTCGCGATGACGCTGGCCAAGACCGACCTGCGGATCGCCCGGCACTACGTCGAGCAGCTGGTGCCCGGCGAGCTGCGGCACGTCTTCGACGAGATCAAGGCCGAGCACGACCTGACCATGCGTGAGGTGCTGCGGCTGACCGGCGAGAGCGAGCTGCTGGAGCACCACACGGTGCTGAAGCAGACCTTCGCCGTGCGCGACGCCTACCTGGACCCGATCTCCTACCTCCAGGTGGCGCTGCTGCGCCGGCAGCGCGAGGAGGTGGCCGCCGGGCGCCCCGAGAACCCGCTGCGGGCCCGCGCACTGCTGCTCACCGTCAACGGCATCGCGGCCGGCCTGCGCAACACCGGCTGACCCGCGCACGGGTGGGGCAGCCTGGCCGCCGGCCCGGCTGACCCACCCACCGGCTCATCCGGCTCAGCATCAGCAGAACGGCCGCTGGGCCCGCTCGAAAGAGCGGGCCCAGCGGCCGTTCTGCTGAGGTCGGTGCGCCGGGCGGCGGCGGCTTACCCGTCCGGCATGCCGGAGCCCCCGCCACGCGAGGGGTACACCCCCGGCACGCGCCGTCAGGCCGCGTGGCTGCCGCCGGTCTTGCCGGCCTTGCGGTGCTTGATCAGCCAGAGTGCGCCGCCGCCGGCCGTGACGGCCAGGCCGAAGAGCACCGCGCTGACACCCGCGTTGCCGCCGAGCGAGCTGATGAACACACCGGCCAGCTGATCGGGTGCGGCAGCGGCGGTCGGGCTCGGCGCGGCCGGAGTCTGCGACGGGTCGTCAACCAGCTGCGCGTCCACCGGGGTCGGCACCGGCGCGGGCGGCGCCTGGTGAACCCGGCCGGCGCTGCGCGCGCCGCCGCCGAGCGCCGTGCCCCGGCTCGTCCCGGCCGGCGCAGGCGACGAGGCGCTCGGGGTCGGGCAGCCGGCGGGCCGAGCCGCCCCTGCCGAAGCCGTCGCCCCCGGAGCGGAGGCCGAAGCCGAAGCAGAGGCCGAAGAGGAGGAGGACGGCGACGCAGTCGCGGGCGCGGCGGCAACCGCGGTGCCCGGCCCCGCCGGAGCGCTCGGCCCGGGCGGGCAACTCGCCGAAGCCGAGGCCGGGGCAGCAGCAGCGGCGGCAACGGACGCCGAGGGCGAGGGCACCGAGGTGACCGGGGCGGACGCCGCCGGCGGAGCCGCAGCGGGCGCCGCCGGGGCCACCGAGGGAGCCGGCGGCGCGCTGCCGGTGCTCGTCGGCACCGGTGTGGCCGTCACGCTCACCGAGGGCGACGGCGAGGGCGACGGGGTGCCGCCAGGCTCGGCCCACGCGCACTGCGCCCCGCTCAGCAGCAGCACACCGGCCGCAACCATCCAACCGCCGGCCACTCGTGCCGTGCCCAACCACCCAGCGCCCACCAGCGCCCCACCTTCCCGAGTCCGGGTAGACCGTACCCGATGGGCCAACCCGCCCCGGCACCGGATCTGACCCCCGGACGAAGAGTTGTACGAACGTTGCGCCGCCCGTCATGGAACGGCATCTGACGCAGATTCAGAACTCAGAACCGTCCCAGACTCTTCCCAGCAACCCCTCATCCACCGGCCGCCACAGGGGTCTGCCGTCGGTCAGGTGTTGTACGTGTCCTGGGCCCGCTCCAGGCCTTCCGTCAGCAGCGCCTCGACCGCGTCGGCCGAGCGGTCGACGAACCAGTCCAGCTCCTTGCGCTCGGTGCTGGAGAAGTCCTTGAGGACGAAGTCGGCGACCTCCATCCGGCCCGGCGGGCGGCCGATGCCGCAGCGGACCCGGTAGTAGTCCGGGCCGAGCGACTTGGTGATCGACTTGAGGCCGTTGTGGCCGTTGTCGCCGCCGCCGCGCTTGAGCCGCAGCGTCGCGTAGTCGATGTCCAGCTCGTCGTGGACCGCGACCAGGGCCTCGTTCGGCGCCTTGTAGAAGTCGCGCAGCGCGGTCACCGGGCCGCCGGAGAGGTTCATGAAGCTCATCGGCTTCGCCAGCACCACCCGCTGCCCGACCAGGCGGCCCTCGGCCACCTGGGCCCGGCTCTTGTGCGCCTTGAACCTGGCGCCGATCCGCTCGGCCAGCAGGTCAACGACCATGAAGCCGATGTTGTGCCGGTTGCGGGCGTAGCCGTCCCCCGGGTTGCCCAGGCCGACGATCAGCCACGGGCCTGTGTAGTCGTCACTCATCTGCGCGCTCCTCCTCTTAGACCGACCGACAAGTGGTGGGTGGCGTCGCGACGCCCGGACTCTCGCCTGGACGGCTTCTCCTCAGTCGCCAATGCTCCGCATGGACTTCCTCGTCGGCGCCGCCCAGACTCGGCCCGGACGCCGCTCCTTCTTCCACCCACCACTTGCCGGTCGGTCCCAGCCACATCATCATCGCCGACATGCCGCCGACATGCCGCTGCCCCGGCCCCCTCGAAAGGGAGCCGGGGCAGCGGCCGAACGGATTACCGGGAGGCTCAGGCCTCGGCGGCGGCCTCCTCGGAGGCCTCCTCCTCGACCGGGGCGGCCTGGGCGCCGATGATCTGCAGCACGACGGTGTCGGCCTCGACGGCCAGGGTGGTGCCCTTCGGCAGCACGATGTCGCCGGCCAGGATGGAGGCGCCGGCCTCCAGGCCCTCGACCGAGACGGTGACCGACTCGGGCAGGTGGGTGGCCTCGGCCTCGACCGGCAGCGCGTTCAGGACGTGCTCGAGCAGGTTGCCGCCGGGGGCCAGCTCGCCCTCGGTGTGCACCGGGATCTCGACGGTGACCTTCTCGCCGCGCTTCACCAGCAGCAGGTCGACGTGCTCGATGCTGCGCTTGATGGCCTCGCGCTGCACGGCCTTCGGCAGGACGAACTCGTCCTTGCCCTCGATCGGAACGACCAGCAGGGCGTTCGGGGTCTTCAGGGCCATCATCAGCGCGTGGCTCGGCAGGTTCAGGTGAACCGGGGCGTGGCCGTGGCCGTAGACGACACCGGGGACGAAACCGGCGCGGCGGGCGCGGCGGGCGGCACCCTTGCCGAACTCGTTGCGGGGCTCGGCGGCAAGGCGGATCTCGGACACGACTGCACTCCTCGGAGACTGGCACGGGGGTGCAGGCATCACTCGTACGGTGGTCATACGAGGCCCGGAAAGCGGAAGCCGCCGGGACCACACCCTCAAGAACATTTGGGGGGTCGCTCGGCGGCGGTACGACTCTGCCGGCGGCCGTAAATCCGGCCGCGGCAGCGCGTCGATCACGGAGCAGGCGCCCGGACGGGCGCACGGCATCCCTCGCCGAGCAGTCTCACGAGTCTAACCGCAGCCCGCCCCTACCGTGAAATCGGCCCCGGCGCCAGTAGCGCCGGGGCCGATGGGCCTGACGGCCCGTCACTGCAAGGATGCTCGGTGCACCCCCGGGTGAATCAGTGCACACCCTCGAAGAGGCTGGTCACCGAGCCCTCCTCGAAGACCTCGCGGATCGCGGCGGCGATCGACGGGGCGATGGAGAGCGTGGTGACCTTGTCCAGCTGGAGCGAGGCCGGGGTCGGCAGCGTGTTGGTGAAGACGAACTCGCTGACCCGCGAGTTCTTCAGCCGGTCCGCGGCCGGGCCGGAGAGCACGCCGTGGGTGGCGGCGACGATGACGTCCGCGGCGCCGGCGTCGAAGAGCGCGTCGGCGGCGGCGCAGATCGTGCCGGCGGTGTCGATCATGTCGTCGACCAGCACGCAGACCCGGCCCTTGACGTCACCGACGACCTCGGCGGACAGGATCGTGTTGGCCTGGCTGGTGTCCCGGCGCTTGTGGATGATCGCCAGCGGGGCGTCCAGACGGTCGCACCACTGGTCGGCGACCTTCACCCGGCCGGCATCCGGCGAGACGACGGTCAGCTTGCTGCGGTCGACCTTCTCGCCGATGTAGTCGCAGAGCATCGGCAGCGCGAACAGGTGGTCCACCGGCCCGTCGAAGAAGCCCTGGATCTGCGCGGTGTGCAGGTCCACGGCCATCAGACGGTCGGCGCCGGCCTGGCGCAGCAGGTCGGCGACCAGCCGGGCCGAGATCGGCTCACGACCCAGGTGCTTCTTGTCCTGGCGGGCGTACCCGTAGAACGGCAGGATCGCGGTGATGCTCTTCGCGGAGGCCCGCTTCAGAGCGTCGATCATGATCAACTGCTCCATGATCCACTGGTTGATCGGAGCCGTGTGGCTCTGCATCACAAAACAGTCCGCCCCCCGGGCGGAATCCAGGAAGCGGACGTAGATCTCGCCATTGGCGAATTCGAAGGCCTTGGTCGGGACGAGCTCGGTGCCCAGCGCCGCGGCCACCTCCTTCGCCAGCTCGGGGTGGGCACGGCCGGAGAAGAGCTTCAGCTTCTTCTCACCCGACGTCGTGATCCCGCTCACTGCACCGTCTCCTCGCGTTGCTCCGCATGGTTCCGCCGCGCCGCACCCGGCGGCGGTGAGCCGCCCGGGCCGGTGGTCGACGGGGTTGGGTACGCCTCGCACGGGCTACAGCCCCACGGCGCACGTATGTACACCAGGTTACGCGCCCGCTCGGAAAGCGTCCGTCCCGGGACCGCCGCTGCGCGGCCACTCGGGGCGGCTCAGCCCTCCTGGGCCTCTCCCAGTGCGGCGGCCGCGGCCTGCGCGGATGCAGTGCCGGGGCGCTTGCGCGCCACCCAGCCCTCGATGTTGCGCTGCTGTGCGCGGTTCACGCCGAGCGCGCCCGGGGGCACGTCCTTGCTGATCACCGAGCCGGCACCGGTGTAAGCGCCGTCACCCACGGTGACCGGGGCGACCAGCATGTTGTCGGTCCCGATCCGGGTGTGGGCGCCGATCACGGTGCGGTTCTTGTTCACGCCGTCCCAGTTGGCGGTCACGCACGCGGCGCCGATGTTCGCGCCCTCGCCGATCGTCGCGTCACCCATGTAGGAGAGGTGCGGCACCTTGGCGCCCGCGCCGATCGTGGACTTCTTGATCTCGACGAACGTGCCGACCTTGCCCTTCTCGCCGAGCAGCACGCCGCCGCGCAGGTAGGCGTACGGGCCGACGCTGGCGCCCGCGCCGATCTCGGCCTGGTCCGCGGTGGTGCTGGTCACCTTGGCGCCGGCGCCGACCACGGTGTCGGTCAGCGTGCAGTTCGGGCCGACCGTGCTGCCCTCGCCGAGGTGGGTGGCACCGTGCAGCTGGGTGTTCGGCAGCAGCACGGCGTCCGGCTCGTAGGTCACCTGGACGTCGATCCAGGTGCTGGCCGGGTCGACCACGGTGACGCCGGCCCGCATCGCGCGCTCCAGCAGCCGGTCGTTGAGCAGCCGGCGGGCCTCGGCGAGCTGGACCCGGTCGTTGATGCCCAGGATGTCGCGGAAGTCGGTGGCGACCGCGGCGCCGACCCGGTGACCGGCCGCGCGCAGGATCTCCAGCGTGTCGGTGAGGTACTCCTCGCCCTGCGCGTTGTCGCTGCCGATCCGGCCGAGCGCGTCCGCCAGCAGCTTGCCCTCGAAGGCGTAGACGCCGGAGTTGATCTCGCGGATCGCGCGCTGCCCGGCGTCGGCGTCCTTGTGCTCGACGATCGCGGTGACCGAGCCGTCGCCGTCGCGCAGGATCCGGCCGTAGCCGGTCGGGTCGGGGACCTCGGCGGTCAGCACGGTGACGCCGTTGCCCTCGGCGGCGTGCTGCTCGGCGAGCGCGCGCAGCGTCTCGGCGGGCAGCAGCGGGACGTCCCCGTACGTGACGATGACCGTGCCGTCCAGGTCGATCCCGTCGGCGGTGAGCGCCTCGACGGCGATCCGGGCCGCGTGGCCGGTTCCGTTCTGCTGTTCCTGGACCACCGAGCGGACGGTCGGGTCGCACTGCGTCAGGTGCGCGGCGACGAGCTCCCGCTGATGGCCGATCACCACGACCAGCTGCTGCGGCGCCAGCTCCAGCGCGGCGGCCACCGCGTGGCCCACCAGGGTGCGGCCGCAGATCGGGTGCAGCACCTTCGGCAGCGCCTTGGACTTCATCCGCGAACCCTCGCCGGCGGCGAGCACGATCACGGCGGCAGGGGAATTGGCACTCACGCGGGAGGCTCCTTGTTCGGTTCACGGGGAGGGTGGCGCCCAGCCATTCCCAGGCCAGAGGCCCTTGTGCACCGACAGCCGAGCGGAACCGAGAATACCTACCGAACGACCAGCGATTGAGCTCCGCCGCTAGGACTCGAACCTAGACAAAGGCCTTCAAAGGGCCCCGTGCTGCCATTACACCACGGCGGAACGGTCGTCAATCCACGACCCCGACAGCGTCCTGCGCCACCGCACGGCGGCTGCACCACCACCGGGACGCCAGGAGCCGACCACAGCCTACGGGTTACGGCGCTCGAGCTCCACCACCCTTCGCACTCGTCCACCGGCCGTTCCACCGGCCCCGGGTCGCCCGAACGCCCGGTGTTCATGCGCGGCTCGGCCGTGGTTCCCTTGACATGGCCCGTAACTTACGATGCCGTAGGTTACGCGCACGTAGCATCCACAGCCGCTCCTGCCCTCAAGGGACCGCCCATGACCATCCAGGCCGACGAAGCGCTCCCCGGCGCCGTTCCGGAACCCGCGGCGGCCACCGCCGCCAAGCCCGCCTCGCAGATCTCCGCCACCCTCGGCGGTGAGAAGCAGGGCCTGCCCGAGCGGATCGCGCTGGGCCTCTTCATCGCGGTGCCGTTCCTCGCCCTCGTCGCCGCCGTCCCGGTGGCCTGGGGCTGGGGGCTCGGCTGGACCGACCTGGCGATCGCGACCGTCATGTACTTCGTCGCCTGTCACGGCATCACCGTCGGCTACCACCGTTTCTTCACCCACGGTTCGTTCAAGACGAACCGGGCGCTGAAGATCGCGCTCGCGGTGGCCGGCAGCCTGGCCATCGAGGGCCCGGTGGTCCGCTGGGTGGCCGACCACCGCAAGCACCACAAGTTCTCCGACAAGGACGGCGACCCGCACTCGCCGTGGCGCTTCGGCGAGACGGTGCCCGCGCTGCTCAAGGGCCTGTGGTGGGCGCACATGGGCTGGCTCTTCGACTCCGAGCAGACCCCGCAGCACATCTACGCCCCCGACCTGGTCAAGGACGGCGACATCCGCGCGGTCTCCCGGCTCTTCTGGCTCTGGACCACCATCTCGATGCTGCTGCCGCCGCTGGCCGGCGGGCTGATCAGCTGGTCCTGGCAGGGCGCGCTGACCGCCTTCTTCTGGGGCTCGCTGGTGCGGGTGGCGCTGCTGCACCACGTCACCTGGTCGATCAACTCGATCTGCCACGCGATCGGCGAGCGCCCGTTCAAGTCCCGGGACCGCTCGGGCAACGTCTGGTGGCTGGCGGTGCTGTCCTGCGGTGAGTCCTGGCACAACCTGCACCACGCCGACCCGACCGCGGCCCGGCACGGGGTGCTGCGCGGCCAGGTCGACTCCTCCGCCCGACTGATCCGCTGGTTCGAGCAGGCCGGCTGGGCCCGGGACGTCCGCTGGCCCGACGCGGGGCGGATCGCCGCCCGGCGCGTGGCATGACCCGTCGCCTACAGCATGATGGAGGGGTGAACGGGAGCAACGGAGACACCGCAGACGGCCACCACCCGCCCTCGCGAGCCGGCAGCGGGGCCGGAGCCGCCCAGGGAGTCACCGCCCGAGGCGCCGCGGGCGGAGCGGGCACCGCTCCCCGCGGCCGGACCGGCCGGGTCCGGATGACGGGCAAGCAGCGCCGCGAGCAGCTGCTGGACATCGGGCGCTCGGTCTTCGCCGAGCGCGGCTACGACGGCACCTCGGTGGAGGAGATCGCCGAGCGGGCGGGCGTCTCCAAGCCGGTGGTCTACGAGCACTTCGGCGGCAAGGAGGGGCTCTACGCGGTCGTGGTGGACCGCGAGATGCAGCTGCTGCTGGACATGGTCACCGGCGCGCTCACCGGCGGCCACTCCCGCGAGCTGCTGGAGCAGGCCGCGTTCGCGTTGATGGACTACATCGACACCTCCACCGACGGCTTCAAGATCCTGGTCCGGGACTCGCCGGTCGCCCAGTCCACCGGCACCTTCGCGTCGCTGATCAGCGACATCGCGACCCAGGTCGAGGACATCCTCGGCCTGGAGTTCAAGGCCCGCGGTTTCGACCCGCGGCTCGCGCCGATGTACTCGCAGATGCTGGTGGGCATGGTCGCGCTGACCGGGCAGTGGTGGCTGGAGGTGCGCAAGCCGCAGAAGTCCGAGGTCGCCGCGCACCTGGTCAACCTGGCCTGGCACGGGCTGGAGGGCATGGAGCGGCACCCGAAGCTGGTCGGCGACCGGCAGAACTAGGCCGGTCCACAGCCGCCCGCAGACGCCGGCGGCAGGCACCGGCGGCAGAGCCGGGCCAACGGTACGTTGCGCTGCGGGGTTTTCTCGATGTCAAGAGGCTTCATATCGACAGAACCCCCGATACACTGATCCACATGGAGGACGAGGTCGACCGGCTGGTCGCGGCATGGCGCCGAGAGCGCCCCGACCTCGACGTGCAACCGCTCCAGGTGCTCAGCCGGGTCAGCCGGCTCGCCCGCCACCTGGACCGGGCCCGCCGGACGGCCTTCGCCGAGCACGGTCTGGAGCCCTGGGAGTTCGACGTGCTGACGGCCCTTCGCCGGGCCGGCCGCCCCTACCAGCTCTCCCCCGGACAGCTGCTCACCCAGACCCTGGTGACCTCCGGCACGATGACCAACCGGATCGACCGGCTGGCCGGCAAGGACCTGGTCCAGCGGCTGCCCGACCCCGACGACCGGCGCGGCGTCCTGGTCCGGCTCACCGCGCTCGGCCAGGAGAAGGCCGACGAGGCGCTGGCCGGGCTGCTCGCCCACGAGCGCGAGCTGCTGGCCGAGCTGTCGGGCGGTCAGCAGGCCGATCTGGCGGCGCTGCTGCGGCAGCTGGTCGCACCGTTCGACAACATCCCGGGCTGACCGGCGCACCGACCAGGCCCCGGCACACCGACCAGGACCAGGCGCCCCGGTCGGCTAGGCCTTAGGGCCTGTCCGCCTGTGCGGGCGCGGGCGCGGGCGCGGGTGACGCCACCACCGCCGGCGGCTCGGCCGGTCCGACGCCGGCCCGGCGGGCCAGCGCGACGGCCGCCAGCGTGGAGTGCACCCCGAGCTTGCCGAGCACGTTCTGCATGTGGGTCCGGACGGTGTGCGGCGAGAGGTACAGCCGCTCGGCGACGGCCTGCCGGCCGAGCCCGGCCACCATGCAGCGCAGCACCTGCTTCTCCCGCGGGGTCAACGAGTCGACCAGCCGCTCGCTCTCGGTGCGGTCGCGCCGCGCCGTGGTCAGCTCCCGGACGACCCCGGTGAGCAGCGCGGGCGGCAGATGGGTCTCGCCGCGCAGCACGCCGCGCAGCACGGTCAGCAGCCGGGTCAGCGAGCTCTCCTTGGCCACCCAGCCCACCGCACCGGCGTAGAGCGCGCGGACGGCCCGCCGTGGGTCCTCCTCGGCCGCCAGGACCACCGCGCGCAGCCCCGGGTAGCTGTGACAGGAGCGGCCCAGCAGCGTGATCCCGTCCACCGGGCGGCGGGCCGGCGCGGCCGCCTGGGGGCTCGTCAGCGGTGGCTCGGTGGCGATCCGTTGCGGCGCCAGGGCGCTGCCCGCCCGGCGCGGCGCCGGCACCACCCCGCGCCGGGCCACCGGCACCGGCCCGTCCGGCTCGGTCGCCGCGGGGCGCGGCCGGCGCGGCGGACCGAGCGCGGCACCGGTCGTGCCGAGATCGGCGTCGACCAGCAGGATGTCGAACGGGCGGCCCTCGGCGGCCGCGCGCTCCAGCGCGTGTTCGGCGGCGGCGGCACTGCCGGCCGCGCCGACCTCGATCTCCGGCTCGGCGGAGAGCGCCGTGGCGAGCGCCTCGGCGAAGATGCGGTGGTCATCGACCACCAGAACGCGGATCCGCGCCATCTCGGTATCCCCCCTGCTCCGGCGTCGGCCCCCACCGATTCCGGACCCAGCGTACGGCGTGTGCCGCGGGCTGGTGGGGATTCGGTGAAGTTCCGTCCGAGTGGGAGACGTGCGGGAGTTGGTGCGGCGCGGTCCGTGTTGCAGGGCGGTCCGCGTCGGGGTTCAGTCCGGACGGGAGATCAGCGTACCCGCCGGGAGCCCGCTGCGGCGGTCACCGCGAAGATGCCGGGTTCCTGGTGTCCCGCGGCGGCGAAGGCCTCGCGGACCGCCTCGGCCACCGGAGCGGCCGCTTCCGCCCGGACCAGCGCGATCACCGAGCCGCCGAAACCGCCGCCGGTCATCCGCGCGCCGAGCGCGCCGGCCGCGACCGCGCGGTCCACGGCCAGGTCGGTCTCCGCGCAGGAGACCTTGAAGTCGTCCCGCAGCGAGGCGTGGCCGGCGGTCAGGATCGGACCGATCGCGGCGAGTTCGCCCGCGTCCAGCAGCCGCACGGCGCGCAGCACCCGGTCGTTCTCGGTCACCACGTGCTGCACGAGCGAGCGCAGCTCGGCGGGCAGTTCGGCCAGCGCGGCGGGCAGCCGGTCGGCCGTCAGGTCGCGCAGTGCGGACAGGCCGAGCAGGCCGGCGGCCCGCTCGCAGCCGGCCCGCAGCGCGGCGTACGCGCCGTCGCCGAGGTCGTGCTTGACCCGGGTGTCGATCACCAGCAGCCGCAGGCCCTGCTCGGCCAGCGGGAAGGGCACCTGCCGGGCCGCCAGGTCCCGAGTGTCCAGGAAGAGCGCGGAGCCCTCGGTGCAGCAGCTGGAGGCCATCTGGTCCATCACGCCGCACGGGACGCCGGCGAAGACGTTCTCGGCACGCTGGGCGATCAGCGCCGCCTCGGGCCGCTCCAGCGGGAGTTCGTAGAGGTCGCGGTAGACGGCCGCGACCGCGCACTCCAGCGCGGCGGAGGAGGACAGCCCGGCGCCGGTGGGCACGTCGCTGTCGAAGTACAGGTCGGCGCCGCCGACCTGGTAGCCGGCGTCGCGCAGCGCCCAGACCACACCGGCCGGGTAGCCCGCCCAGCTGGCCACCGCGCCCGGCTTGAGGTCGGCGACGGCGAGGTCGGTCAGCCGGCCGTCGCCCTGCGCGCTGTAGAGCCGCACCCGGCCGTCGTCACGGCGGCGGGCCGCGACCCGGACCGCCTGCGGGAGGGCGATCGGCAGCACGAACCCGTCGTTGTAGTCGGTGTGCTCGCCGATCAGGTTCACCCGGCCGGGCGCCGCCCAGACTCCACTGGGGGCGGTGCCGAAGACCTGCTCGAAGGCGTCGCTGACGTCTTCCATGTGCGTTCCTCTCCCGCGGGCGGCCGGCTGCGCGGCCCGCCCGGATGCTGCTACTGCTACTTGGCCTGCGCCTGCTCGGCCTTGTTCAGGGTGAAGGCCCAGGCGTCCGCCACGATGGCGTCCAGCTCGGGGCGCTTCGGCGTCCAGCCCAGCTCCTGCCGGGCCCGCTCGGCGGAGGCGACCAGCACCGCCGGGTCACCCGGGCGACGGCCGGCGACCTGTACCGGGATCTCCCGGCCGGTGACCCGCTTGACCGACTCGATCACCTCGCGGACCGAGAAGCCGCTGCCGTTGCCCAGGTTGCAGATCAGGTGCTCGCCCGGCTTGGCGGCGTCCAGCGCCAGCAGGTGGGCGTCGGCCAGGTCGGCGACGTGGATGTAGTCGCGGATGCAGGTGCCGTCCGGCGTCGGGTAGTCCTCGCCGAAGACCGCGATGTGCGGGCGCTGACCGAGCGCGGCCTGGAAGACCAGCGGGATCAGGTGCGACTCGGGGTCGTGCCGCTCGCCGTAGGCGCCGTAGGCACCGGCCACGTTGAAGTACCGCAGGCTGACGGCGGCCAGGCCGTGCGCAATCGCCTCGCTGGTGATCAGGTGGTCGACGGCCAGCTTGGTGGCGCCGTACGCGTTGGTCGGCGAGGTGCGCGCGGTCTCGGCGATCGGGCTGACCTCCGGCTCGCCGTAGACGGCGGCGGTGGAGGAGAAGACCAGCTTGCGCACGCCGGCCTTGCGCATCGCGGCGACCAGCTCCAGCGAGCCGGCCACGTTGTTGCGCCAGTACTTCTCCGGGTCGGCGACCGACTCGCCGACCTGCGAGCAGGCGGCGAAGTGCAGCACGCCGTCGAAGCCGCCGCCGTCCAGCACCTCGAACGCGTCCTGGATCCGGCCCTGGACGAACTCGGCCCCGGCCGGCACGCCCTCGCGGAAACCGGTCGAGAGGTCGTCCAGCACGGTGACCTGGTGGCCCGCCTCCAGCAGGTGGGCTGCGACCACGCTGCCGACGTAGCCGGCACCGCCGGTGACCAGGTACTTGCTCATGTTGCGACCTCCCGCAGGCGCTGCGCCGCCGCCTCGGGCGACACATCGTTGACGAACGCGTCCATGCCGGATTCGACCCCGGCCAGGAACTTCAGCTTGCCTACCGTACGTCGGATCGTGAACAGCTCCAGATGCAGTGCCAGCTCGGCACCCCCGCGGCGCGGGGCCTGGTGCCAGGCGGCGATGTACGGGGTCGGAGCCGGGGCCTCTCCGGCGGGCGCGGCGGGGTCGGCGAAGAGGCGGTCGAAGCGGCGCAGCAGGTCGAGGTAGATCCGCGGGAACTCGGCCCGCTCGGCCTCGTCCAGCTCGGGCAGCGACGACCTGCGACGGTTCGGGTAGAGGTGGACCTCGTACGGCCAGCGGGCGGCGAACGGGACGAACGCCGTCCAGTGCTCGCCGGCCAGCACCACCCGTTCGGGAGCGGCGTGCTCGGCGGCCAGCAGGTCCTCGAAGAGGTTGCGGCCGGTGCGGGCCCGGTGCTCGTTGGCGCTGGCGATCATCTTGGTGGTGCGGGGGGTGGTGAACGGGAACGCGTAGATCTGCCCGTGCGGGTGAGCCAGCGTCACGCCGATCTCGGCGCCGCGGTTCTCGAAGCAGAAGACCTGGTCCACCTCGCGCAGCGCGCTCAGCTCGGCGGTGCGGTCGGCCCAGGCCTCCAGCACCAGGCGGGCCTTGGCCTCGTCCAGCGCGGCGAAGGAGGCGTGGTGGTCGGCGGTGAAGCAGACCACCTCGCAGCGGCCGGTGCCCGGACGGGCCAGGCGCAGCGGCTCGTCGAGTTCGGGCACCCGCGCGGCCGCGTCGGTGGCGAGCGAGGGGAACCGGTTCTCGAAGACCACCACGTCGTAGTCGGCGGCCGGGATCTCGCTCAACCGGCCGTCCTGGGACGGGCAGAGCGGGCACTCGTCGGCCGGCGGGTGGTACGTGCGGGCCTGGCGGTGCGCGGCCACGGTGACCCAGTCGCCGCTCACCGGGTCACGGCGGATCTCGGACAGGCTCGCGGTGGGATCCAGCGGGCGGCGGTCGTGCGCGTCGCGCAGCACGGACTCGTCCCGGTCGTAGTAGATCAGCTCGCGGCCGTCCGCCAGCTTGGTCGTGGTCTTCCGCACAGTTTCCGCCCTCGGTGAACCCATCCGCCTGCTTCACACATAATCAAACATTACTCATCAGCAGTCAACAGACTGTCGAGAGTGAAGCGGTGTTGTGGTCGCAAAGAAGACATCACGGGCGCTCGGCGGGGGCGAGCGCCGGTCGCGCCCGCCCCCCGCTCCCGCTCTCACCGAGCCAGCCGGTGCTACTCGCGGCCCAGCCGGGTCAGCAGGCCGGTCCGGTCGGCCACCGCGGCGGCCTCCAGCCGGGTCCGGGCGCCCAGCTTCATCAGCACCCGCTGGACGTGGGTGCGGGCCGTGCTGGGCGCGATGCCCATGCCCGCGGCGATCTCCTGGGTGTCCTGACCCTCGGCGATCCTGGCCAGCACCTGCACCTCACGGCGGGTCAGCGCGCCGAGCAGGCGCAGCGCCTCGTCGTCCGGTTCGCGCACCGGGTGCAGCAGCCGCTCGAACACCGCCTGCAGCACCTCGACCGCCACCGCGGCCTCACCGGCCCGGGCCCGGGTGACGGCCCGGTCCACCACCTCGATCCGCTCGTCACTGCGCACGTAGCCGGAGGCACCGGCCGCGAAGGCGTTCGCCACCCCGCGCAGATCGTCCACCGGACCGAGCACCACGACGGCGACCTCCGGCCGCTCCTGCCGCAGCCGCCGCACCGCCGCGAAGGCCCCCGGCGCCCCCGGGCGGGCCACCCCGAGCAGGCAGACCTCCGGGCGGCGCTGACCCACCAGATCCGGTCCGGCCGCAGCCGGACAGCCGACGGCCAGCACCCGGTGCCCACGCACCTGCAACGCCGCCGCCAGTGCCTCCGCCAACAACCGGTGATCGTCGACCACGACCAGCCGTACGCCCAAGGGGCCCTCCCCCGTACCCTGCGCGGGACTTCGCCCGCGCGACGCGTACCGGCCGTACGCCACAACACTGTTGACGCACCATCACAGCGCATGACGGACCCGGCCCGCTAGGGCCTGTCCGGTCCGGACGGTGGCAGGAGGATAACGAAAAAGGCCCCCGCCGTGATGGCGAGGACCTTCTCTCGTGGAGCCCCCATGCGGAATCGAACCGCAGACCTTCTCCTTACCATGGAGACGCTCTACCGACTGAGCTATAGGGGCGAACCGGTCGAACGAGGAAGACATTACATGGTCGTCGGGGGGATTGGGAAATCGGTGCCCGCCGAGCGCCTCGCGCCCCTCAGGACCGACCGCGCGCCTGGTGACCTGCGACGGGCCCGTCGCCCCGGCTCCGCCCGTCCCACCGGGCCGCTGCCGCACCAGCGGTCACACCGCTGACCGCACCGCGGGCTGCGCCACTGGCTACACCGCCGGTCACACCAGCCCTCCGCTCACCACGTGTCACACCACCGGCCCTCCGCTCACCGCCGGACTCTGCTCCTGGCGCGGGCCGCCCACCGAGGGGCGGCCGGCCGTGAGATCACGCCCGACGGTCTCCGGCAGCGCCCGCAGGCAGACCAGCGACACGACGCCGAGACCAGCCAGGTACCAGCCGACCGGGGTGGCCGTCCCGTAGTGGGCCGTCAGCCTGGCGGCCAGCAGCGGAGCCGTCGCACCGCCCACCACACCGCCCAGGTTGTAGGTGAGTGCGGCCCCGGTGTAGCGCACCTCGGTCGGGAAGAGCTCCGGCAGATACGCCCCGATCGGTCCGAGCATCACCCCGAGCAGCAGCCCCGACCCGACCATCGCGAGCAGCATCAGCGGCGCCCGCACGCTCTCCAACAACGGGAAGAACAGCAGCGACCAGCCGACCTCCAGCACCGAGGCGACCAGCACGGTTCGTCGGCGCCCCCAGCGGTCCGACCCGCCCGCGCCGACCCAGACCGCGATCGCCCCCGCGGGCACCGCGAGCAGTTGCAGCGTCAGCATCAGCGTGCGGCTCACGCCCAACTGGCCGGTGGCGTAGGCGAGTGCATAGGTGTTGCCGAGATAGAAGACCGCGTAGCCGAAGGAGAGCACGCCGCTGCCGAGCAGCACCGTCCGCCAGTGCCCGCGCAGCACCGCCAGCACCGGCACGGCCGGCCGCCGCGCCGCCTCGCATTCGGCGAAGACCGGCGTCTCGGCGATCTGCAGTCGAACGAAGAGCCCGACCCCGACCAGCAGCAGCGAGGCCAGGAACGGCACCCGCCAGCCCCAGCGGGCGAAGTCGGCCCCACTCAGCCCCGCCGACAGCGCCAGGAAGACGCTGGTGGCCAGCATCGAGCCGGCGGACGGCCCGAGCTGGAGGTACCCCGCGAACCGCCCGCGCCGCCCCGGCGGCGCGTACTCCGCGAGCAGCAGCGCCGCCCCGCCCCACTCGCCGCCCAGCCCGATCCCCTGACAGAACCGCAGCACCACCAGCGCCACCGGCGACCAGACCCCCCAGCGGTCGTACCCCGGCAGCACCCCGACCGCCGCCGTCGAGAGCCCCATCAGCAGCAGCGACGCCACCAGCACGGCCTTGCGGCCGACCCGGTCCCCGAAGTGCCCGAACACCACCGCCCCGACCGGCCTGGCCACGAACGCCACCGCATAGACCGAGAGTGCCGCCAGCAGCGCGTTGAGCGCACTGAGCGCCGGAAAGAACTCGCGACCGAAGACCAGCGCGGCAGCCATCCCGTACAGGAAGAAGTCGTAGAACTCGACCGCCGTCCCGACGAAGGCGGCAGCCGCCACCCGCCGCAGCCCCTTGCCCTGCTCGGGGCCCCGGTCCGACCCCTGCCCAGGGCCCCGACCGGGGTCGGGGTGGCCGTGATCTGACGCCATGTCAATCGCCATGCCCCGAGGGTGCCCCGCCGCCCCACCCCTCGGCAGCCGCCAATCGGGCGATGGGGGCGCGCACCGTTCGTATACGCCCCTAGGGAGTGCGCCACCCGCCCCACTACACAGCGCATCCGCGTGACGACCGAAGGTGAGATGATCCGGTGGCGCTGAGCGAGTCCGGCGCCACGACGTGAAGACGTGAATGAGACGGAACCTCGATGACCCCCCGCCGCGCGGCAGCCGCACTGCTGCTGACCCTCTGCTGCCTCCCGCTGGCCGGCTGCCGGCCTCCCGGCACGTCGTCGGCCGACATCGCGATGCTGAGCCCGGAAGCCGCCAAGACCAGGCTCACCGGACTGCTCGACGACACGTTCACCGCCGTCGTCCCCGCCATCCGGTTCCACGAGGGCCGCCCGCGCGCCACCGAGAACGACGTGCCAACCGGCAGCGCCAGCGCCCACCTCGACCGCTACGTCACCACCAGGATCTCGACCGGCCGCTACAGCGCCCTCCTCGCGATCGTCCAGCAGCACTGGCAGGACCACGGCTACACCGTCGCCACCGTGAACTCCGACGACCGCATGCCCGCGATCACCGCGACAGCCCCCGATGGCTCCACCCTCGCCCTGACCATCGGCTACCCCGGCAACATCACCGTCGGCGCCACGGTCAACCCGATCGCCGCACCCGACCCGCAGACCATCATCGACCTCTTCGACACCGAGTCACCCCAGGCCACCCCGGCCAACCCGGCCGACGACGCCTCCCCGGCCGACACCCCGGGGCAGGCGCCGAGCATCGACGACCCGTTCTGGTCACACTGACGCCCCAGCCCCTAACCGGCAGCACGCGACCGGCGCACCCTCACGAACACCACCCCACCCACCACGGCCAACCCCGCAGCCACACCACCCACAACAAGCGGAAGCCCGCCGGAGCCACCCGCCGAGCGCTCCGGAGCAGCGGCGGGGGTGGAGGGAGTGGACGCAGTGGCGGGTGCGGGCACCGGCTGCCCCGACGGCGCACCCCCAACCCCCGCCGCGATCAACGGATTGACGTCAGCAGGCCCAGGATCCACCACCTTGGTCAACGCCATCCGCGGACTGACCGCGCCGTATCCGACGTAGTCATTCCGCACCGCCGAGCCATTGGTCCCCCCGGCGGTGGCGATGAGGACGCGGAGCACCTGATTCCCGGTCCAGGAGGGATGCACGGCCCAGACGAGCGCGGCGGACGCGGAGACGAGTGCGGTGGAGGCGGACGTCCCAGTGCCGGCGCAGTAGCCGGTGGCGCCGGTGCACACGCTGTAGATGTCCTTGCCGGGCGCCGCTAGGGCAACCTGCGGACCGTATTCGGACTCGGGGATGCGAGCGGCACTCTGGTCCAGCGCGGCAACGGCAGCCACGCCGGATGCGGAAGCCGGATACATGGCAGGATTCCCAAGCTCTGCGCTGTTCCCAGAACCCGCGACAACCAGGCACCCCTTGGCAAGAGCGTGGTCCACTGCGGTCTGCAATTCCTCAATATCGGCACGCGAAAGATCGGCAGCACGTACAGCCAAGGAAATATTGATCACTTTGGCGTCATGATCAGCTGCATAGCCGATGGCCTGGGTCACCTGTGCGAGCGTCGCCGCCGGGACTACCGCGCTACTTGAATCAACCTTCAGCGGAAGAACCTTGGCGTCAGGCGCCAGTCCGTACGCACCTTGCCCGGAGAAGCTCTTCCCTGAGCCGGCGATGATTCCTGCCATCGAAGTACCGTGACCCTCGGGGTCGACCGTTACTCCTCCCGGAAGCCCACTGAAGTCCCTCCCGGCAATGACCTGGCCCGCCAGATCGCGAAGATCCGAATCAACGCCTCCGTCGATTACCGCAACCGTGACACCCTCGCCTGTGCTGACCTGCCAGGCCTCGGACGCATGCATCGCATCCAGGTGCCATTCCGCGCCCCTGGGAGTATCCGTCGCCTCAGCAGCTGCCGCACCCCCCAGCGCCAGTGCCACTAGTGCCAGCAGACCGGCGGCGCGCCGCCCTCGGGTGACCACGCCGGTCAGCCGCATCACACGCTCCCTGCCTGCACCGGTCGTCCGTCCCCGTTGGTGGACTTTCCCGACTGCCACACCTGCCGGCAGCCGATCACAGATCTGATGCTCACTCAATCACTGCCGGATTACTCACCGGCATGACACCCGCCCAGGTCTCCTCGTCCTCGGTGAGGTACTCCGGCCGGCTGCGACGCTCCTTGTTGCCTCGAGTGACAGAACTACTGCCACCGGGCATGAAGCCGCCTTCACCGGAGGCCCCCTGGCGACCGTCGGCGCGGGCTCGCAGGCCGCTGCCTCCCGGTGTGAACTCGCCCTCGGAAACAGCTCCACGCTCACCACCGACCGCACCGCCCGGCGTGAACGTCGTGCCTTGGCGGCCGCCTCCTCGGATGCCGCCGCCACCCATGCCGCCAGACGTCGGGCCCAGCGCATAGCCGTCGCCCATGGAACCTGCACCACGGCCGCCGGACACAGGAACGCCCTCGGCACCAATCACCTGGCCGCCGAACTGACTCCTGCCTGACGTGATGCCGGAAGGCCGAGCCATTCCACCGACAACCCCCTCGTCGAAACCAGGAGCCGTGCCTCTGCTCCGATCCGGCATGCGGCCCGCACTGTAGGTGCTGCCTTCCCCGTCGACGTGGCCGCTACTGGCCCCAGCGGAGTTACCCGGATAACCACCACTGAAGCCGACAGCGCCAAACCCACCCCCGGCGATCCGAGCCGGCGAGTCAACGGCGCCCGGGCGCCCGTTGCTGAAAACGCTCGCGCCGGGCAGTCCACCGTTTGAGGCCGCCTGAGGCGAAGAGCCTGGCAAGCCCGGAGTGCTGCCCAGGACAGTACTGGGCGATGAAAACTCACCAGGGCGACCAGAGTTCGGAGCCGGAGCAACAAGACCCCCGCTCAGTGCGGGCGTGGCCGACCCCTCCCGTGGCACCGAGGAAACCGGCTTCGGACTCTGCGCTGGAACGGCGCGGCTCGGCGGATTTGGCATCGGCTCGCGACTCCCATCAGCGCTCGCGACGCTGCGGATGCCAGGACTCGCGGCTTCCGGGCCGCCGAACGAAACACTCCTCAAGTCGTCAACAGCCGTCTGGGCGGGCGGCATGATCGCCGCCGGTGCCGGCGGGAACAACGGTGCGGTCGCAGCCCCCAGTTGCCCCGCCGCGAGGTCGTACGCCTGGCCCAGGGTCGTCATCTGGTGGATGGCCTCCTGGTGGGCCGCGTCGATCCGCTGTTGTGCGGCTGCGGCCTGGGACTGCGTGACGTAGTCGGGGGCGTAGGTCTTCTTCGGGTCGTCGGCCAGGTAGGTCGGGGTGCCCTGGGCGGTGCGCTTGTCGAGTGTCGTCCGGTCGGCGGCCGGGAGTGGGGGGATCCGGCTGAGGGTCGACGTGAGGCAGTGGCCGGCGGTTGTGAGGGCGGTGCCGGCGGCCGAGGTGTAGTCGCCGAGGTGCAGGGTGGCGGCGGAGACCTTGCCGGCCCAGTCGCGGAAGGCGTCGCTGGCGGGGCCGGACCAGTCGAGTCGGCAGACCTGACTGTGCAGGTCGTCGCTGAGGGAGTGGAGGGTCGCGGCTGCGGCGGTGAGGGCGGCGGCGCGGGAGTTCACCAGGTCGGGCTGGGCGTTCCTGATCATGGCCAGGAGTTGTGCGTGGCCGACGCTCTCGAAGTTGGTGCAGCCCGGGGCGTGGCCGTCAGTGCCGGCAGCGCCGGCCGCGCCCGCGTACTCGTTCATCCGGCCTCCGCCCGGGCTCAGTTGTACTGGGATCCCTCGTTCGGCGGCGCAGCCGGAGACGGACCCGGAGACGGAGACGTCGGCCCGGCTCCCGGCCCCGGCCCCGGTGCGCCACCCAGGGGTGCGACCAGGCCCGCCGGGCCGAGCGGGGTGCGGTACTGCGCGTCGGTCTGTTGCTGGATCCGCCACAGGCCGGCCTGCTGGGCCTCGTTCACGTTCCGGTAGCCGCGGGCGCTGACGTCGATCGCGATGCTCATCGCCTCGATCTGGCCGGCGAGGGTCTGGGAGAGCGTCAACAGGTTGGCGTGCACGATCCGGTAGGCGCTCAGCAGGGCGGCCGCCTCACCGAAGCCGGTGCCGAGGTGGCCGTCGGCCAGGTCCTGCTCGGAGAGCTTGGCGTGGGAGGCGTCGGAGCCGTCGAGGGTCGACAGCATCGCGTCGACCCTCTTCTTGAACTCGACCAGTGTCTCCTTGGCGTAGGAGACCTGGTCGCCGCCCGCCTCCCCGGCCAACTGCCGCGCGGCGAACGGGCCAAGCGGGCCGGGAGGAGGCCCGCCCGTTCCCGCGGTTCCCCCCGACCTGTCCATCGACCCCACCCCATCGCTCCGCATCATCGCCCAGCGTCATCGTCCGGATCATCCTAGCGACGAGAACTGACGGTGCGACAGATGTGACAGCTGCGACAGGAACGAGAGGAAGGAGACGAACGATAGAAACGACAGGAGCCGCCCGTCAGACGTCCTCGGCCAGTTCCATCCAGGCGAGCTCCAGCTCCTCCTTCTCCTCCACCACCTTGCGCAGCTGCGCGTCCAGGTCGGCGACCTTGCCGAAGTCGGCCGCGTGCTGGGCGAGCTGGGCGTGCAGCTTGGCCTCCTGCTGGTCCAGCTTGAGGATCTGACGCTCGATCCGCTGGAGTTCCTTCTTCGCGGCGCGGGCGTCGCCGGCGGTCTTCGCGGGACCGGACGAGGCCGCCACGCCCGCGGCGGCCGCCGAGGCGGCGGCGACGTTGGCGGCGACCACCGCGCGGCGCTGCAGGTACTCGTCGACGCCGTTCGGCAGCATCCGCATCCGCTGGTCGCCGAGCAGCGCGTAGGTCACGTCGGTGGTCCGCTCGATGAAGAAGCGGTCGTGGCTGATCACGATCATCGAGCCGGGCCAGCCGTCGAGCAGGTCCTCCAGCTGGTTGAGCGTCTCGATGTCGAGGTCGTTGGTGGGCTCGTCGAGGAAGAGCACGTTCGGCTCGTCCATCAGCAGGCGCAGCAGCTGCAGGCGGCGGCGCTCGCCGCCGGACAGGTCGCCGACCGGCGTCCACTGCTTGTCCTTGCCGAAGCCGAACTGCTCGCAGAGCTGCCCGGCGCTCATCTCGCGGCCCTTGCCGAGGTCCACCCGGCCGCGGATCTGCTCGACGGCCTGCAGCACCCGGGTGGCCGGGTCCAGCTCGGCGATCTCCTGCGCCAGGTAGGCCAGGCGGACGGTCTTGCCGACCTTGATCACGCCGCTCGCGGGCTGCACGTCACCCTGCGAGGTGTACGCGGCCTGCATGGCGCGCAGCAGCGAGGTCTTGCCGGCGCCGTTGACGCCGAGCAGGCCGATCCGCTCGCCGGGGCCGAGGTTCCAGGTCAGCCCGGCCAGCAGCAGCTTCGGGCCGGCGGTGACGGTGACGTCCTCCAGCTCGAAGACGGTGCGGCCGAGGCGGGCGTTGGCGAACTTCATCAGCTCGCTCTTGTCGCGCGGCTCGGGGACGTCGGCGATCAGCGCGTTCGCGGCCTCGATGCGGTAGCGCGGCTTGGCGGTGCGGGCGGGGGCGCCGCGGCGCAGCCAGGCGAGCTCCTTGCGGGCCAGGTTCTGCCGCTTCTGCTCCTCGGTGGCCTCGATCCGCGAGCGCTCGGCGCGGGAGAAGACGTAGTCGGAGTAGCCGCCCTCGTACTCGCGGACCTCGCCGCGCTGCACGTCCCACATCCGGGTGCAGACCTGGTCGAGGAACCACCGGTCGTGGGTGACGCAGACCAGCGCGGAGCGCCGGTTCTGCAGGTGCTGGGCCAGCCAGGCGATGCCCTCGACGTCCAGGTGGTTGGTGGGCTCGTCGAGGACGATCAGGTCGGGCTCGCCGAGCAGCAGCTTGGCCAGCGCGATCCGGCGGCGCTCGCCACCGGAGAGCGGGCCGATCACGGTGTCCAGACCGTCCGCGAAGCCGGGCAGGTCCAGGCCGCCGAAGAGGCCCTGGATGATGTCGCGGATCCGGGCGTCGCCGAGCCACTCGTGGTCGGCGCGGTCGGCGATCACCTCGTGCCGGATGGTGGCCGCGGGGTCGAGCGAGTCGTGCTGGGTCAGCACGGCCAGGCGCAGGCCGCCCGAGTGGGTGATCCGGCCGGTGTCCGGCTCCTCCAGCTTGGCGAGCATCCGGATCAGCGTGGTCTTCCCGTCGCCGTTGCGCCCGACGACGCCGATCCGGTCCCCCTCGCTCACGCCGAGGCTGACCCCGTCGAGAAGGGCACGGGTGCCGTAGACCTTCGTGACGGACTCGATGGTGGCGAGGTTGACGGCCACGTGTGCAGCGCTCCTGGGGTGGGGAAAGGTCTGAAGCCCCCAGCCTAGTCGGCGCGCCCGTCGACCCCGCCGATCACTGCGGCCGGCCCCCGGTCACCCCTGCCCCGGTCACGCCTGCGGGCCGCCGATCACCTCGGCGCCCGGCACCGGGCCGTGGGTGGCGTGCGCGGTGCGGCAGCTGCCGGAGGCGATCAGCGCCTGCGCGACGGCCTGCGCGTCGGACGCGTCCTTGGCCAGGAACGCGCAGGTCGGCCCGGAGCCGGAGACCAGCGCCGCCAGCGCGCCCGCCTCGGTGCCGGCCGCCAGGCAGGCGGCCAGCGACGGGCGCAGCGAGATCGCGGCCGCCTGCAGGTCGTTGCCGAGCGCCGCGGCGAGCGCGACGGCGTCCCCGCCGGCGAGCGCGGCGAGCAGCGCCGGATCGGCCTCGGGGGTGGCCACCTCGGCCTCGCTGCTGCCGGTGCCCGCGGCCTCGCGCAGCCGGTCGCACTCGCGGAAGACGGCGGGCGTGGACAGGCCGCCGTCAGCGACCGCGAAGACCCAGTGGAAGGTTCCGGTCACCGGGACCGGCGAGAGCAACTCGCCCCGGCCGCGACCCAGCGCGACGCCGCCGACCAGCGCGAACGGCACGTCGGAGCCGAGCTCGGCGGCCAGCTCCAGCAGCACCGGCAGCGGTGTGGCCAGGCCCCAGAACGCGTCGCAGGCGACCAGCGCGGCCGCCCCGTCGGCGCTGCCGCCGGCCATCCCGCCGGCCACCGGGATCGCCTTGGCGATGTGCAGGTGGACGTCCGCGGCGATGCCGTGGTGGGCGGCCAGCAGCCGGGCGGCGCGGGCGGCGAGGTTGCTCTCGTCCAGCGGTACGAGCTCGGCGTCCGGGCCGGTGCAGCTGATGGTCACACCGGCGCCGGCCGAGGCCGTCACCTCGTCGCCGAGCGCGACGGCGAAGAAGACGTTGGTCAGGTCGTGGAAGCCGTCGGCCCGCAGACCGCCGACCCCGAGCTGAACGTTGACCTTGGCGGGCACCCGGACGGCAACGGGGTTCTGGCGTGTCACAGCATCGGACCCTTCGGCTTGTGCTCGGCGATGGCGGCGAACTGCTCGACGGTCAGCATCTCGCCGCGCAGCGTGTGGTCGATCCCGGCGGCGGCGATGGCCTGCTCGGCGGCGGCCGGCGAGCCGGCCCAGCCGGCCAGCGCGGCCCGCAGCGTCTTGCGGCGCTGCGCGAAGGCGGCGTCCACCACCGCGAAGACCTCGGTGCGGGTCGCGGTGGTGACCGGCGGCTGACGGCGGATCAGCGAGACCAGGCCGGAGTCCACGTTGGGCGCCGGCCAGAAGACGTTGCGCCCGATCGCGCCGGCCCGCTTCACGTCGGCGTACCAGTTGGCCTTGACCGACGGCACGCCGTAGACCTTGTTGCCCGGCTTGGCCGCCAGCCGGTCGGCGACCTCGGACTGCACCATCACCAGCGTGCGCTCGATGCTCGGGAAGGTCGCGAGCATGTGCAGCAGCACCGGGACGGCGACGTTGTACGGCAGGTTGGCGACCAGCGCGGTGGGCGCCGGGCCGGGCAGCTCGGTGACCTCCATCGCGTCGCTGAGCACCAGGTCGAAGCGGTCGGCGCGGGCCGGCATCCGGGCCTCGACGGTGGCCGGCAGGTGCTGGGCGAGCAGCGGGTCGATCTCGACGGCGGTGACGTGCGAGGCCACCTCCAGCAGCGCCAGGGTCAGCGAGCCGAGGCCCGGCCCGACCTCGACGACGGCGTCCTCGGACGTCACACCGCCGGCCCGGACGATCCGGCGCACGGTGTTGGCGTCGATGACGAAGTTCTGGCCGCGCTGCTTGGTCGGGCGGACCCCGAGGGCGGCGGCCAGCTCCCGGATGTCGGAGGCGCCGAGCAGGTGGCTGTCGGACGAGGGTGCGGGATCGGTGGTGCTCACCGGGTAAGGATAGGCGTCCCGCAGATCGGGCAGGGTCAGTAGCCGAAGGCCCGCGCCGTGTTCGCGGCGATGGCACCCGACAGCTCGTCCTCCGCCAGCCCGAGCGTCTGGGCCATCGAACGGACCGTGACCGGGATCAGGTAGGGCGCGTTCGGGCGGCCGCGGTACGGGTGCGGGGTGAGGAACGGCGCGTCGGTCTCGACCAGCACCCGGTCGAGCGGGGTCACCGCGAGCGCGTCGCGCAGCGGCTGGTTCGCCTTGAAGGTGACCGGGCCGGCGAACGACAGGTACCAGCCGTGCTCGGCGCAGGTCTTCGCCATCGCGGCGTCGCCGGAGTAGCAGTGGAAGACGGTGCGCTCGGGTGCTCCCTCGGCGAGCAGCACCTCGATGACGTCCTCGTGCGCGTCCCGGTCGTGGATCACCAGCGCCTTGCCGTGCCGCTTGGCGATCTCGATGTGCCGGCGGAAGGACTCCTTCTGGATGTCCACGCCCTCGGGACCGGTGCGGAAGTAGTCCAGCCCGGTCTCGCCGACCGCGCGCACCTGGGGCAGCGCGGCCAGCCGGTCGATCTCGGCGAGCGCCGCGTCCAGCGCGGTCGAACCGCCGGCGGCGCGCTGCTGCCCGGACCAACCATCAGGGTCGCCGAGCACGATCCGCGGCGCCTCGTTCGGGTGCAGCGCGACGGCCGCGTGCACCTGCTCGAACTCCTCGGCCAGCGCCGCGGCCCAGCGCGAGCCGGGCAGGTCACAGCCGACCTGGACCACCGTGGTCACGCCCACCGAGGCGGCCTTGGCGAGCGCCTCGGCCGGGGTGCCGGACTGCATGTCCAGGTGGGTGTGCGAATCGGCCACCGCCACCGCGAGCGGGGCCGGCAGCGGGGGCGGGGTCGAACGGTCGTCCTTGGCAGCCATGGTCCAAGAGCCTAGCCGCGCGGGCCGGACCGCCGTGGGCGCGGCCCTGCGGTGGGCCGCGCCGCCCGGCACAGCAGGCCGCCCCGGAGTGGGACCCGGGGCGGCCGACCGGGGTCAGGCCAGCGTCAGGACGGGGTCACGCCAGGGTCAGGACGCCTTGGGCAGCCAGAACTGGTACCAGTGCCGACGCGGCGGCCGGGGCGCGGCCGGCTCGCCGTGGTCGGCGGGCTCGCCGTAGTTGGCCGGCTCGGCGTGCGCGGCGAAGCCGGGCGCGTGGTGCCAGGAGTGCTCGGTGCTGGCGACCCGCCCCGCGCGCATGATCCGCACGGTGTGTCCACCGCAGCCGGGGCAGCTGGGCTGGAGCAGCGGCGAGGGGACCCGCACGCCGTTGGCCCGGTACTGGATCTCCGTGTGGCCGTCGCGCGCCCGGTGGTGCTCGATGTCGTACGCCTGCTCCCAGCCGTAGCCACAGTTCAGGCAGGCGAAGGAGTAGGCCTCCCGAACCGTCTCGATCGTCCCGCGGACCCGCTCGTCGAGCTCCTGGAGGGCGGACTTCCCGCCGGGTCCGGGGAGGCTGGCACCGCCGTCCTCAGGGGCCGACTTCAGGCTGGTCAGCGGGCTGCCACCCAGAGGGCTACCGATCGCGTCACTCATCGCCGTCTCCCAGCGCCCGCCGGACGTTCGTCCGGTCCGGGTCTTTCCATCCGATGGAATGCCCATGGGCCCTGAGCCGATGCCCGGCTTGCCGAGACTTGGCCCGGAGTTGGGGATCCCTGTACGAAGCGACCCGAAAACCCCAGCTCAACAGGGGTTTATCAGGTGATCGCTTTACCTTGTCGCTCGCCTGTCGCACGTCCACCGGCGTGCGCCGGACGTCGGTGGCACCGGCGTACGCGGTGGTCCGTCACTCCAAGGTACGCGCGTGCGCCCAGCCGGGCGAGCGCCCGCTCAGGCGCTCTTCCCGGGCGTCGCACCGGCTTCCTGCCGCTGTTCGGTCTTGGCTGCCACCACCGCGTCGAAGACCTCGCGCTTGGGCAGGCCGAGCTCGACGGCGACGGCCGCGATGGCCTCCTTGCGCCGCTCGCCGGCCTCCTCCCGGACGGCCACCCGGCGGGCCAGCTCGGCGGCGGTGAGCTGCTGCGGGGCCACCGGCGGGGCGCCGGCCACCACGACGGTGATCTCGCCGCGCACGCCGTCCGCGGCCCACTCGGCCAGCTCGCCGAGCGGCCCGCGCTTGACCTCCTCGTACGTCTTGGTCAGCTCGCGGCAGACCGCGGCGGGCCGCTCGGCACCGAACGCCTCGGCCATCGCGGCCAGCGTCTCGGCGATCCGGTGCGGTGCCTCGAAGAAGACCATGGTGCGGGGCTCGGCGGCGATCTCGGCGAGCGCCCGGGAGCGGTCGCCGGCCTTGCGCGGCAGGAAGCCCTCGAAGGTGAAGCGGTCCACCGGCAGTGCCGACAGCGCGAGCGCCGTGAGCACGGCGGACGGTCCCGGCACGGCGGTGACCTTGATGCCGGCCGTGACGGCCGCGGCCACCAGGCGGTAGCCCGGGTCGGAGACCGAGGGCATCCCCGCGTCGGTGACCAGCAGCACCCGGGCACCACCGGTCAGCGCCTCGACGAGTTCGGGGGTGCGGCCGACCTCGTTGCCTTCGAAGTAGGAGAGCACCCGGCCGGCCGGCGTGACGCCGAGCGCCTGGGTCAGCCGGCGCAGCCGCCGGGTGTCCTCGGCGGCGATCACGTCGGCGGCCGCCAGCTCGGCGAGCAGTCGGGGCGGCGCGTCCGCGACGTCGCCGATGGGGGTTCCTGCGAGAACGAGTAGACCAGTCACAGGGCCATCCTCCCAGCCTTCGGAACTTTGGTGACGAACCGGGCAGCTCCAGGAGGGAAGGGTTCTGCCCCACGGCCCCGCCCCTACGATGTCCGGGTGAACGGCGAGACGGCGGCAGAGACGACGGTGGTCGAGACCACTGCGGAAACCCCTGCGGAGAGCACCGCGGTGGGCGACCTGACCACGGGTCAGCACGACGGCGACGGGCCACTGCCGTCGGCCGGTCCGGCGCCGCGCACCGAGCGGCCGCGGACCACCTGGCTGGGCCGGCTGGCCGGGTTCGGCCACCACGAGCCCGAACGGCTCTCGCTCGCCGAGCGGCTGGTCCCGCCGATGCCGGACGGCCCCGGTGTGACCCCCGCCGTGGTGCCGCCGTCCCCGCTGCTGGCCCGGGCCGGGATCCGGCTGCCGGCCGGGCTGTGGAGCTGGCTCTGCCGCTGGGCCGGTTGGCTGGGCCCGCTCACGGTCGCGCTCTTCGGCGGCCTGCTGCGCTTCTGGCACCTGGGCACGCCGTACGGGATCATCTTCGACGAGACGTACTACGCGAAGGACTCCTACGCGCTCTGGCAGGGCGGCTACGAGACCAGCTGGCCGGACAACGCCAACTACCAGATCCTCTCCTCGCACCAAGTGATCCCCTACCGGATCGACCCGGCCTTCATCGTCCACCCGCCGGTCGGCAAGTGGATCATAGGCATGGGCGAGCAGCTCTTCGGGATGCATCCGGTCGGCTGGCGCTTCATGCTCGCCGTGCTCGGCACGCTCTCGATCCTGATGCTCGCCCGGATCGCCCGCCGGCTCTTCCGCTCCACGCTGCTCGGCTGCGTGGCCGGCCTGCTGCTCTCGGTGGACGGCCTGCACTTCGTGATGAGCCGCACCTCACTGCTCGACCTGATCGTGATGTTCTGGATCCTGGCCGGCTTCGGCTTCCTGCTGATCGACCGCGATCACACCAGGGCGAAGATCGCCCGACTGCTCGGCGATGCCTCCGACTCCGCGACCGCGCAGCGGATGCGGCTCGGCTGGCGCCCGTACCGGCTGGCGGCCGGCGTCTGCGTCGGGCTGGCCTGCTCCACCAAGTGGAGCGGCATGTACGTGGCGGCCTTCTTCGGCCTGCTGACCGTCCTGTGGGACGTCGGCGCCCGCCGCGCGGCCGGCGCCCGGCGGCCGTACCTGACCACGCTGCGCCGCGACGGCCTGCCGGCCTTCGCCTCGATCGTGCTGGTCTCGGTCGTCGTCTACATCTCCTCCTGGTCCGGCTGGCTGGCCAGCAGCAACGTGCCGGGCAGGGGCGGCTACGGGCGGGACTGGGCGGTCGGCCGGCACGGCCTGTCCTCGGAGTTCGTCTCGCTCCCGGTGCTCGGCAAGGTGAAGCTGCCGTTCCGGATCGACATGACCTGGGTGCCGGAGGGCCTGCGCTCGCTCTGGCACTACCACTCGCAGATGTACGACTTCAACATCAACCTGCACAGCCCGCACATGTACCAGTCCAACCCATGGAGCTGGCTGGTGCTCGGGCGGCCGGTCTCCTTCTACTACGAGTCGCCGAAGATCGGGGAGAGCGGCTGCAAGGTCAGCCAGTGCGCGTCCGAGGTGCTGGCGATCGGCACCCCGCTCCTCTGGTGGGCTGGCGTGGTCGCTCTGGCGTACTGCCTGTGGCGGTGGGCCGCTCGCCGCGACTGGCGGGCCGGTGCGGTGCTCTGCGGGCTCGGCGCGGGGCTGCTGCCCTGGTTCGAGTACCAGGCGCGGACCATCTTCCTCTTCTACGCGGTGGCCTTCGTGCCGTTCCTGGTGCTCGCGGTGACCATGCTGATCGGCGCGATGATCGGACCGGCCGGAGCCCGCCCGGAGCGGCGGATGATCGGCGGCGCGGCGGCCGGCCTGCTGGTGGTCGCGATCATGTGGAACTTCCTGTACTTCTATCCGCTCTACACCGGCCAGGTGATCCCGATATCGGACTGGCGGGCGCGGATGTGGTTCACCAGCTGGATCTGATCCGGTACCGCGGCTGATCCCCGGCCGCGGCCGGTTTCCGGACCGCAGTCGATCACGGTCGGACTGTGTACCAGTTCGGCTGCGGTGTGTACCAGCTCTGTCACGAGTGGGTGCCCGTTGGCGGAGCCGTCGGACGGGGAGCTTAGGCTGACCAGATCCCGCTGCCGGCTCCCACGCCGTCAGCCATGTCATGCCGGCCACCCGAGGGGGAGCAGCACCATGCGCCAGGGCGCAAAAGCCGCCATCGTCAGCGCCGTCGCCGTCGCGATGCTCGGGGCCGGAGGGTACGGCGCGTACTCGCTGGTCGGCCCGGGCAGCAAGAAGAGCGACGCTCACGCTGCCCCGAAGCCCCGCACCGTGGTGGCCCAGGCCCCGTCGGCCGATCTCGCCGCGACCGGCGCCAAGAACTTCCTCGCCGCCTGGTCCTCGGGTGACCTGGCCGGCGCCTCGAAGCTGACCGACGACCCGCAGACCGCGCTGACCGCGCTGACCGCCTTCCAGACCCAGGTGAAGCCGAGCGCGATCACGCTCACCCCGGGCGCGCCGGTCACCCCGACCGCCTTCGCCTCGGCGACCACCGGTCCCACCCCGGTCCCGGTGGCCGGCGGCGCGAGCGCCAAGCCGTCCGCGAGCCCGTCCACCAGCGCCGGCGCCTCGCCGTCCGCCTCGTCGTCCGCCTCGTCGGCTGCGGCCAACCAGGTGCTGCTGAACTTCAAGGCCCACGACGAGTTCGCCGGCACCTCCAACACCTGGGACTACACCGGCTACCTCGCCATGGAGCAGATGAGCGACGGGACGGCCGCCGTGCACTGGGCGCCGACCGTGCTGCACCCGCACCTCGGCCAGGGCGAGTCGATCGCGGTCCAGCCGGTCTACAACCCGCCGACCAAGGTCACCGACCGCAACGGCCAGTCGCTGAACAACTTCCCCTCGCTCGCCCAGATCCTGCTGAAGTTCCAGCAGAACCCGCCGGCGCCGGACCCGGCGGACGCGGGCAGCGGCGTGGCGATCGTCGACGACTCGGGCAAGACCAAGCCCGAGCCGCTCTTCACCATCACCGACCCGAAGCCCGGCAAGCCGGTCAAGCTGACCATCGACGCGAAGCTCCAGGACGCGGCCGAGAAGGCCGTCGCCGAGCAGTACAACAAGACGCAGAAGGACGGCAAGAACCAGCACCAGGTGGGAATGGTCGCCATCGAGCCGAGCACCGGGAACGTCCTGGCCGTCGCCAACGCACCCGCGACCGGCTACAACACCGCGTTCCTCGGCCAGACCGCGCCCGGCTCCACCATGAAGGTGATCACCGCCGCCGCACTGCTGGAGCACGGGATCGACCCGAACGCCACCATGCCGTGCCCGGATCACATCACCACCGGCACGACCTACCACAACGACTTCACCGACGCCGAGCCCAACAACACGTTCCTGCAGGACTTCACGGTCTCCTGCAACACCGCCTTCATCCAGCAGGGTCTGACCACGCTGAAGTCCGGCGACCTGGCCCAGGAGGCGAACGACGTCTTCGGCATCGGCACGCCGTGGAAGACCGGCATCACCAACGTCGACGGCTCGATCCCGGGCGCAGGCCAGAACCGGGACGAGACGGCCGGCGAGTTCATGGGTCAGGGCAAGGACCTCATGAACCCGCTGGCGATGGCCTCGGTCTCGGCCACCGTGGAGAGCGGCACGTTCAAGCAGCCGATCCTGGTCGCCGGCATGCCGCAGGTCCCGGCCACCCGCCAGCTGTCGGCGGACGTGCTCGGCAAGCTGCGCAACATGATGAACAGCGTGGTCACCAACCCGCAGGGCACCGGCTACGTGGCGATGCAGGGCGTCACCGGCACGCTGGTCGGTGGCAAGACCGGCACCGCCGAGGTGTCCCCGAGCAAGCCGACCAACAGCTGGTTCACCGGTTTCCGGGACAATCTGGCGGTCTCCACCGAGGTGCTGGGCGGCGGCTTCGGTGCCGACGCGGCGGCCCCGGCCACGGCCGAGGTGCTCAAGGTCGGCAACGGCTGATCCCGCACCGGACGGAACAGAGCTGAGGCGCCCGCGGAGTCCGCGGGCGCCTCAGCCTTTGGGGGCCGTTCGGTTGTTCAGCCGATGACCGATGACTGGTGACCGATGACCGGTGACTGGCAACGGATGACGGATGACAGATGACGTTATCTGTCATCCGTCATCGGTCACCAGTCATCCGTAGACCGCCGCAGCGTTGTCCTGCGCCGGGTGCGCCGTGCCGGCCGGGCCGGCGGCGAAGGCGCGCAGCAGGGTCTCGGTGACCCGCTGGGTGAGCGCGCCGGTCTTCGCGTCCATCGAGTGGTCGGCGCCCGAGCTGCCGTCCCCGCTCGCGTCCAGCGACTCGACCCAGCGCATGGTGCCGCTGGCGAAGACGCCGGCCCCGGTCGGCACGGTGTAGTACGCGCTGTCGGAGAAGCTCTTGCGGCCCTCGCAGACCACCGGCGAGTGGGCGAGGATCTCGATCGGACGCGGCACCGAGTAGCCCAGGTCCACCCGGTCGTACTCGACGCCGACCAGGTGCGGGAAGCTGTCGCCGGCCGCGACGCCCGTCCCGGCGAAGAGCCAGTGGCCGGGGTTGGTCACCACGTACGGCTCGTCGACCGGGTAGCCGTCGTAGATCACCCCGAGCATCGAGCTCTCCGGGTCCGCCTTCGGGGCGGCCCGGAAGTCGTTGGTGGGCGGCTGACCCGCCTTGAAGCCGGGGTCCTCCTCGTAGGACGTCTTGTAGCAGACCACCTGACGGTCCGGACCGGTCGGCGAGGGCTCGTAGCGGACCCGGCGGAAGCAGCAGTTGGCACCCAGGATCGCCAGGTTGGTGCCGGCGTCCCGGGCGGCGGTGACGTGCGCGCGCTGGTCGTCGGACCAGTACTCGTCGTGGCCGAGCGAGACGACGGCGGTCGCGCCCTTGAGCAGCCCGGGATCGCCGGCCAGGTCGGTGCTGGTGGTGTACGCGAGCGGCAGGCCGAGCCGCTCGGCGAGCGCGATCAGCGGCGTCTCGTAGACCATGAAGAGCCCGGCGCCGTCGTACTCCTGGTACGGCCGGTCGAACGAGACCACCAACGAGCGGGTCGGGTAGCCACCGCTCGGGCCGTTGTAGAGGTTGTAGCCGCTCCAGTCGTTGTAGGCCTGCCAGGTGGCGACCGCGTTGACGATGACGGTGCGCCCGGCCGTGGCGGCGGAGCGGACGGTGACCGGCACGTACCGCTGACCGGCACCTCCTGCGGCGTCGAGCCGGAGCAGGTAGCTGCCCTCGGGCCAGCCGCTGGTGTCGACGGTGGTGCTCTTCGCCCAGTCGGTCGCGACCATCCGGGTCTTCGGGTCCACCGTCGCGGCCTTCTGCCGGGCGCCGGGCAGCGCGGCGGACTGCCAGACCAGCCTGGCCCGGGCGCCGCCGTACCAACCCATCCGGTAGGCCGAGACGGTGAAGCTCGGCGCGGTGGTCGAGACGTACAGACCGAAGCTCTCACCGGGCAGCACGCTCACCCGGTCCGCCCAGCCCTCGACGGCTTCCTGCGGACCGGCCTGGGTGATCCGCCAGTCGGGGTTGCCCGGGCGGGCGGACTCGGACTGCGGGTCCGCGCTGGCGCTCGGCGCCGCGCCGGCCGGTGCACCGCCCGGTGCACCGCCTGGATGCGGGGTGCCCTTCGCGGCCGCGCCGGTCGAGTGGTTCGTCCCGCAGGCGGCCAGGCCCACGCCGGCCGCGGCCGCACCGGCCAGGCCGAGGAACCGCCGGCGTCCCGGTCCGCTCCGGGCGGTCCGGCGCGACGCTATGCCGTCCGGATCCCCTACTGGGCCGTCCTGCGCCGTGCCGTCCGGGTCCTGCGGTGCACCGGGTGCCTGGTACTCGGCCATGCGTGGAACTCCTCGGATGCTCGGGGCGGTGCGCCGCTCACTGCTCGGGTTTCCCATGTCACTGCTCGGGTTTCCCATGCTGCCCCCAGATCCCTTTGCCCGTCGGGTCAGGGTGCCGCGAGACTGCCGCTCTCCACCGGACGGGCACGACCGACCGGAACGGCCTGGGCGCCCGGGTCGCCCGGGTCGCCCGGATCTGCCGGATCGGCGACCGAGGGCCTGACCCGTGCCGCCAGCCTGGGCCAGATCGCCAGCACGGCGGGCAGCGCGAGATACCCGAACCGCCCGGCCGGGGCCAGCAGGAAGGCGACGGTGAGCCCGGCGGCCAGCCACTCGGCGGCGGCCACCGCAGAGGTCGGCGGGCGCATCAGCAGCCGGGCCGCGACCGCCACGCCGCCGATCACCAGCAGCACGATCGAGACGGTGTGCCCGACCGGCCCGAGGTCGGCCAGCACCTTGCCGGGCAGCGGGCTGCCGGCCGGGGTGCGCACCGCGGTGAGCCCGAGCGGGAACCGGACCACCTGGTCCTTGAGGTCCTGGAACCTGGTCAGCGCGAACGGCAGTATCACCGCCGCGCTGGCCAGCACCGCGGTCAGCGCCGCCCGAGCCGCCGGCCGGCGGCCGTACAGCCGCCAGAGCAGCAGCGCGGCCACCGGCAGCGCCGGCCAGGCCGTCCACTTGAGGGTGCAGGCGAGCGCGAGCACCAGCCCGCAGGCGATCGTGCGGTCCCGGGCGGCCAGCGCCATGGCCAGGCAGCAGACGCCGATCAGCGGCAGGTCCACACCGCCGACGGCCAGCGTGAGCGCGATCAGCGGGGAGCCGGTGAGCACCCCGAGCGGCAGCAGCGGTGAGTAGTCGCGGCTCGGCCGGAGCAGCCGCCAGCTCGCGACCAGGCAGCCCAGGAAGGTCAGCGCGAACCAGATCCGCGCGTCGCCCAGCACCTCGCAGACCGGGTTGCCCGAGCCGAGCACCGCCCGGGGCAGGCCGAAGAGCGTCATCGACGGCAGGTACGGGTTGAAGTCGGTGACCGCGGTCGGGTGCGGCAGGTACGGCGTGCCGGTGTGCAGCAGCAGTCGGGCGGAGCGCTCGACCACCATCACCTCGGACTGGTGGCGCCCCTGCGCGGCCAGCACGCCGAGCGGCAGCAGCACCGCGCCGATCAGCGCTATGGCGGCCGCCACCCGGGCCGCGAAGCGCCGCGGCAGCGTCACGGTGGCCAGCCCGGCCAGCAGGTAGGCGGGGGCGGCGACGATGCCCCAGAGCCGCTGGTTGGGCAGGTTCGAGACCAGCGGGAAGGCCGCGGCCCAGCCGGCCGCGATCAGACACCCGATCAGGTGGACACTGCGCCGTCCGGCCCAGTCGGCCGCCCAGAGCCCGATCCGCCGAACCAGCCGACCGGACCGGCGAGATCGCCCGTTCGGCGCAGCGTCAGCTTCGATGGTGGACGAACCGTCAGCCGGATCCGCCGTCACCAACCGCCCGGCCGGCGCCCGTCCGGTCGCCGGCTCGGCCCCGGCCCCGGAGCGCGGCCACCGGCCCGCCGGCCCGCCGGCACCGACGTGCAGGCCGCCGGAACGGGTTACGGGATGGCGGGCGGACCGTCCGGCCGACGTCTGCGCCGCGCGCCGGACGCCGAACCGACCGCGAGCGCGAGGCACTCCGGACGAGCGGGTGGTCACCATGACTCGAAGATTATGGGTGCCGGGCGCCTCGTGTCGTCAGACTGGAGGGGCTAGTCAGAACCGCCTCAAGGAGCTATTGCGCCGTCCCGGGCCCGATCCGCCCCGTCGTCCACAGCTGACGACTCGGCGTGTCCGGCGTGTCCGGCGCGTTCCAGCCGGGAGTGCCGCAGCCCGTAGCCGAAGTAGCCGGCGGCCGCGAGCACCAGCGCGACTCCGAAGAAGAGGAAGGTCAGCGGGTGCAGGCCGCGGATCAGGTAGCCGCAGAAGCCCACGCTGAGCAACGGGGTGACGGGGTATCCGGGCACCTTGAAGCCGCGGCTGAGCCCCGGCTGGGTCCGGCGCAGGATGATCACCCCGACCGACACCACGATGAAGGCGCACAGCGTACCTAGTGAGGTCAGATCGGTCAGTACGTCAAGTGGCACGAATGCGGCCAGAAAGGCGACCACGACACCGACCACGAGGGTGTTCCAGACCGGCGTACCGGTGCGCGGCGAGACCTCCGCGAAGCGGGCCGGCAGCAGGCCGTCGCGGCCCATCGAGAAGAGGATCCGGGTCTGGCCGTAGATCACCACCAGGGTGACGCTGAAGATCGAGACGATCGCACCGAGCGCGAAGACCATGGCCGGCCAGGTCGATCCGGTGAGGTCCTGCAGGATCTGCGCCAGCCCCGCCTCCTGCCCGTCGAACCTGCGCCACGGCTGCGCGCCGATCGCGACCAGCGCCACCGCGACGTAGAGCAGCGTGACCACGACCAGCGAGATGATGATCGCCAGCGGCAGCGTCCGGCGCGGGTCGCGGACCTCCTCGCCGGCCGTGGAGACCGCGTCCAGGCCGATGAAGGAGAAGAAGATGCCGGAGGCCGCCACCCCGACGCCGGACCAGCCCAGCGGCATGAAGTCGTGCAGGTTGCCGGAGTGGAAGCCGGTCAGGCCGACCGCGACGAAGAGCGCCAGCACCACGATCTTGACGGCCACCATGGCCGCGTTCACCTTGGCCGACTCGCCGGCCCCGCGCACCAGCAGCAGGCAGACCAGCGCCACCAGCACGACGGCCGGCAGGTTGACGTAGCCGCCGTCGCCGGGCGGAGCGGCCAGCCAGGCCGGGATCGTGAAACCGAACGCCAGGTCGAAGAACTTGTTGAGGTACTGCCCCCAGCTGACCGCGATCGCCGAGGCCGAGACCCCGTACTCCAGCAGCAGGCAGACGCCGACTCCGAAGGCGGTCGCCTCGCCGAGCGTCGCGTAGGCGTAGCTGTACGAGGAGCCGGAGACCGGGATCGCGGAGGCCAGCTCGGCGTAGCAGAGCGCGGTCAGGCCCGCGGTGACCGCGGCCAGCACGAAGGAGAGCACCACGGCCGGGCCGGCCTCGGGCACGGCCGAGCTGAGCACGAAGAAGATGCCGGTGCCGACGGTGGCCCCGATGCCGATCGCGGAGAGCTGCCAGAGCCCGATCGAGCGGCGCAGCTGCCCGGCCCCCGTGCCGGCGCCGCTGCTCTCGGCGATCAGCGTCTCGATCGGCTTGCGGCGCAGCAGGCGCTGCCCGAGGGGCGTGGTGCTTGGCACGGCGGGGTACTTTCTGCAGATTTCCGACATGAGTGCATACATACTGACTGCATAAATATACACATGTTCGGATAGCCTGATACCCGCTCAGCTCTTCCCGGCCAGCACCGCCTGCATCACCGACTTGGCGATCGGCGCGGCCAGCTGCCCGCCGGTCACGTCGGTCGCCGTGCTGTCCGCGATCACCACCGCGACGGCCACCGGCGGCACGGTGTTCGAGCCGCTCGGCTTGGCCCAGGAGATGAACCACGCGTACGGCGTGCCGCTGTTGTCCACCCCGTGCTGGGCGGTGCCGGTCTTGCCGCCGACCGTCGCGCCGGAGATCCGGGCGCTGCGCCCGGTGCCGTTCTGCACCACGTCGGTCATCAGCTGCTGCACCTGACCGGCCACGGTCGGGGTCATCGCCTGCTGGTACGTCTGCGGCTTCATCAGCTGCACGGTGCTGCCGTCCGACTTCGTCAGCTTGTCCACAAGCTGGGGATACATCACCGTCCCGTTGTTGGCCACGCCCGCGGCGACCATCGCCATCACCAGCGGCGTGGCCGCGGTGTCGAACTGGCCGATCGAGGAGAGCGCCAGCTGGGACTGGTTCATCGAGGTGTCGAAGTTGCTGCGCGCCGCACGCACCGGGACGTCGAGCTTCGGATCGTTGAAGCCGAACTTCTCCGCCATCGAGACCATCTTGTCCAGGCCGGTCTGCACACCGAGGTAGCCCATGACGCTGTTGCAGGAGAGCGTCATCGCGGTGTCGAGGTCGAGGTTCGGCTGGTTGCAGGAGTTGGTGTCGTTCACGAGCGGGGTGGTGGTGCCCGGCATCACGTACGGGTACGGCGCGGTGGTGGGCGCGTTGATGTCGGTCACGGTGCCGTTCGCCAGCGCGGCCGCGGCGGTGACCACCTTGAACGTGGAGCCGGGCGGGAAGGTCTGGCGCAGCGCCCGGTTGAGCATCGGCTGGTTCGTGTCGGCCTGGAGCTTCGACCAGGCCTGCTGGTCGGCGCTCGCGGTGCCGGCGAAGCTGCCCGGGTCGTAGGACGGCGTGCTGGCGAGCGCGAGGATCCGGCCGGTGCTCGGCTCGATCGCGGCCACCGCGCCCTTCTGGCTGCCCAGAGCGCTCATGGCGGCCTGCTGGGCCGCCTTGTCGATGGTCGTGTAGACGTCGCCGCCGGGGTTCTGCTTGCGGGCGATCTCGTTCCAGATCGCCCAGCCGGCCAGCCGGTTGTCGGTGCCGGAGAGGATGCCGTCCTCGATGCCCTCCAGCTGGGTGTTGCCGTAGATCTGCGAGGAGAAGCCGGTGACGGCGGCGTACTGCGGGCCGTCGGTGTAGGTCCGCTTGTAGTCGTAGCGGCCGCCGGTCGGTGCGGAACCGGTGACCGGCTCGCCATCGACCAGGATGTTGCCGCGCGGCTGGCTGTAGCGCTGGATGGCCTGGCGCTGGTTGGCCGGGTTGTCGTTGTACTTCTCCGCCTGGAAGACCTGGATCCGGGTCGCCTGGACGGCGAGCGCGAGGATCAGCACCAGGCAGAACATGCCGGCCCGGCGGCCGGTGACGGAGATGCCGGGCAGGCCCCGCGGGCCGTCATCGCCCTGGTTACCGTCGCTCTGGTTTCTGTTGCCTTGGCGGCGGGTGGTCCTGCGCTTCATCGGTTCCGTGCCTCCTGACCGCCGGGATCCGCCTGACCACCGAGCGGCGCTGAGCGCAGCGCGGCCGGGTCCGGGCGGCGGGCGGTGTCACTTATCCGGAGCAGCAGCGCGACGATGATCCAGTTGGTCACCACCGAGGAGCCGCCCTGTGCGATGAACGGCAGCGTCGCCCCGGTCAGCGGGATCAGGGCGAGCACGCCGCCCGCCACCACGAAGACCTGCAGGCCGATGATGGTCGCCAGGCCGATCGCCAGCAGCCGCCCGAACGGGTCGCGCAGCGCGATGCCGGTCCGGAACCCGCGGGAGATCAGCAGGACGTAGAGCAGCAGCAGCGCGACCATCCCGACCAGCCCGAGTTCCTCGCCGATGGTGGCGAGGATGAAGTCGGACTTCGCGGCGAAGCCGATCAGGATCGAGTGGCCGAGCCCGAGCCCGGCACCGAGCACGCCGCCCCAGGCGAAGGCGAACAGTGCCTGCGCGATCTGGTTGGCACCCTGACCCGCCGCCACCGACCCGAGCGGGTGGAGCCACTGGTCCACCCGGGCGTGCACGTGCGGCGACAGCCAGCCGACCACGACCACACCGGCGGCGGCGAGCACCAGGCCGATCGCGATCCAGCTGATCCGGGCGGTGGCCACGTAGAGCATCACGACGAAGATGCCGAAGTACAGCAGCGACATGCCCAGGTCCGTCTCCAGCACCAGCACGCCGACGAACGCCGCCCAGACCAGCAGCACCGGGCCGAGCACCCGCCCGGGCGGCAGCTTCAGCAGCCAGATCTGCCGGCCGGTCAGCGCGAGTGCGTCGCGGTGCGCGGCCAGGTAGGCGGCGAAGAAGACGACCAGCAGGAGCTTGGCGAACTCGCCCGGCTGGATCGAGAACCGGCCGACCGTGATCCAGATCCGCGAGCCGTACACGGCCGGGAAGAAGATCGGCACGATCAGCAGCACCAGTGCCACCAGCGCCCCGCTGTACGCGTAACGCCGCAGCAGCCGGTGGTCCCGGCAGAGCAGCACCACCGCGATGCAGAGCGCGACGCCGAGCGCGGACCAGAGCAGTTGGGTGGGCGCCGCCGAGCTCCTGGGGGTGGCCCGGTCCAGGCGATAGATGACGACCAGTCCGATGCCGTTCAGCAGCACCGCGATCGGCAGCAGCAGCGGGTCGGCGTACTTGGCCCGCCAGCGGATCACTCCGTGCGCGAGCAGGGCTAGCGCGCCGAGCGCCGCGCCGTACTCCGCCGCGTCGGGCGGCACCTTGCGGTCGATGTTGACGCCGACCTCGACGTAACCGAAGACGGCGATCGCCACCGCGGCCAGGAGCAGCAGCAGTTCGGTGTTCCGCCCGGTCCGCGGCCGGCCCTCGGGCGGCGGCGGTGGTGCTGGCGACGGGGAGAGCGGGGCTGCCGCGGCAGGGGGTGGGGCCATCGGTGGACCGGTGCTCCTGTCTGGCGCGGCTGACTCGGACGTGCTCCGGGGCGGGCCGGGCCGGCCCGCCCCGGGCTACTGAGTCAGACGCCCCGGCTTGCCTGGACGGTTTCGCGCAGGTGCTCCTCGGCCTCGTGCGACAGCGAGGTCTGGATGATCTCCCCGCCGTATCGGGACAGCGCCGGGACCACCTTGTCGGCGGTGGCCTTGCGGACCAGCAGGAAGACGGCGGCCGTACCCGGCTGCAGGTGCTGACCGACCTGGCGCATGAAGTTGTCGTCGACCCCGATGTCGGTGGACGCGCCGACTGCGGCTCCGGTGGCGCCGCCGATCGCCGCGCCGAGGAACGGCATGAAGAAGAGCAGTCCGATCACCCCGCCCCAGAGCGCGCCGGAGGCGGCGGCCACACCGGTGGTGCTGCCGGCCTGGTGCAGCTTGATCTTGCCGTCCGGGCGGCGCTCCACGACGACGATGTCCTCAAGGTCGATCAGCTGCTGCTTCTGCAGACCGAGCGCCTCGTCGCGCACCTGCTGAGCGGTTGCGAGATCCGGGTAGGCGATGGCGAACAGGTTGCTCACGTGCGGGGTCCCTTCGACTCGAACGGCTTACGGGACCCACCGTAATGATTATTTAGCCTACTTATCCAACTTCTGTTGCGGTGTGTCCCGTTTTGCCCGAGCGATTCCGGACGAGGCGGCGCCGTGCCGTCGCGTCACGCCGTCGGGGTCACTCGCAGACCGCGCGCGGCCAGCGGTGTGCGAGCAGGGTGTTGAGCGTCTCGTGCAGCTGCTCGCGGTGGCCGGGCGGCAGGCGGGCGAAGAAGGCCTGCTCGGCCTCCTCCGCCACCGCGGTCGCCTCGACCAGCGCCGACCGCCCGGCCGGGGTGAGCCCGAGGATGTAGCGGCGGCGGTCGGCCGGGTTGCGCCGGCGCTCGACCTGGCCGAGCCGCTCCAGCTCGTCGATCAGGGCGACCATGGTGGTCGGATCGAGGCTGACCACCCGGCTGAGGTCCTGTTGGGACAGCTCCGCACCGCCCGAGAGCGCGGCGAGCACCAGGAAGTTCCGCAGCTTCAGGCCGCGGGCGGCGAGAGCTGCTTCGGCCTCCTCCTGGATCAGCAGGCCGGCCTTGTGGAGCAGCACGCCGGTGTGATCGGCCAGCGGGAAGTCCGGGCGCGGCGTCCCGGGGAGGTGTTCGTCCGCCCGTTCGCCGGTTGCTCGATCGCCGGTCGCCGGTTCGCCGGCTTCCGCCACGGCGGTGGCCGGCTCGACGACTGCGGGGCTCTTGCGGGCCATCGGGGGCCTCCCATCCAACGGGAGTCCGGGGCTCCAGGCCGGTTACTGCCGCAGTCCCATGAACTCTTCGAAAACCTATCATCGGCGATTTGGACGCTCAATGAACCGATGAGCCAGACGTTCGCGACTGCGGGCCCCGGCCTGGGGCGAGGGCCAGGGCCGAGGCCGGGGCTCTGGGCGAAGGCGGACGGCCGGGGCCGGGGCCGGGGCCGGGGCCGGCTCAGTGGCCGCCGTGCTCCGCTCCGGCCAGCGCGCTCTCGTGCAGGTCGCGGGTCCGGATGAAGAGGAAGCCGATCAGCGCGCCGACCGCGGCCACCGCCCCGCAGCCGACCAGCACATCCGTCAGCCCGTGCACGAAGGCGTCGCGCGCCGCCGCCCGGACCGGCCCCGCCAGGGTGGCCGGGAGCGAACGCGCCAGCTCGTTCCCCGCACCGGCTGCGACCGTCTTGCCGGCCTCATGCGCCTGCGCGCCGAGTTGCGCGCCCGCCGTGGACCGGGCGAAGGCGTCCGTCACGCGGTGCTGGAACAGCGCGCCGAAGCCCGCGATCCCGATCGCGATGCCGACCTGCTGGAAGGTCTCGCCGATCCCGGCCGCCATGCCCGCCTTGGCCGGTTCGGCGACGCCGATCGCGAGCGAGGAGCGCGGCGGGTTGAACATCCCCATCCCGAGGCCGGTGAGCAGCAGGCTCGGCAGCATGGCGGTCCAGGAGCTGCCCGGGTGGACCAGCGTGATGAGGAAGAGCCCGGCCGAGATCAGCGCGGTCGCCGTACCGACCAGCAGCCGCGGCGGCACGGAGACCGTCAGGCTCCCGGTGACGGCCGCGGCCACGAAGAGCATCAGGGTCAGTGGCAGGAAGCGCAGGCCGGTGGCGAGCGGCGAGTAGCCGAGCACGTTCTGCATGTACGAGACCTCGAGGAAGATCGACGACATGCCGGCCGCGTTGGCGAGCAGCGTGGTCAGCGAGATCCCGTTGAACGTCACGTTGCGGAACAGGCCCAGGTCGAGCATCGCGGCGGCGCCGAGCCGGCGCTCGATCAGGACGAACGCCGTCAGCAGCAGGACGGATCCGGCGAACATCCCGAGGATCGGCGCGCTCGTCCAGCCGTCCGCCTCGCCGCGCAGGAAGCCCAGGACCAGCAGGCTCAGCGCGGCGGAGAAGACCACCAGGCCGGCCCAGTCCACCCGGTGCGCGGCCGGATCGCGCGACTCGCCGATCCGCAGCATGCCGAGCACCATCGCGATGATCCCGATCGGCACGTTCACCAGGAAGATCCAGCGCCAGCCGATCCCGTCGGTCAGTGCGCCGCCGATCAGCGGACCGAACGCGATCGCCAGCCCCGAGACCCCGCCGAAGACGCCGAAGGCCAGCGCGCGGTCCTTGCCGCGGAAGTCCTGGCCGATCAGCGCCGGACCGACCGCGAAGAGCACCGCCGCACCCACCCCCTGGACGCCGCGCGCGATGTTGAGCGCCACGATGCCCTGCGCCGCCCCACAGGCGAGCGAGGCCGCGGTGAAGAGCGCGAACCCGGCGGTGTACACCCGCTTGCGGCCGAGCCGGTCGGCCAGCGAACCGCCGGTGAGGAGCGCCGCCGCGAGGGTCAGCGCGTAGGCGTCGAGCACCCACTGGAGAGCGGAGAAGTCCGCGTGCAACGCGGTCCGCAGGTCGGGCAGCGCCACGTTCACCACGGTCAGGTCGAGCATCAGCATGAAGGTGGCGATGGAGACGATGCCGAGCGTCCACCAGCGATGGGCAGCGGGCGCGGTCGCCGGCCCCGACGCGGCAGGCCCGGGCGCAGCAGGATCGGGCACTGCGGGATCGGGCACAGCGGGATGTATCGGGCTTTTGGAGTGCGCGCCCGGGGTGGCGGCAGCGGGAACGGTGGACATGGCAGCCCCTGAGGATCGATAGTCGGTGGGACAATCGTCGAAATCTCGATGATTGTGAAACTAGTGATCGCTTTTTCGACTGTCAAGAGATCCATGGCATCCCGACGGTGAACTCGCCATGCCGCCGCCCCACGGGTGCAGGCCGGACGGGCCGCGAGACCGGGGCCCGTCCGGCCTGCATGCCGAAGGGCCGCCGATCTGCGATCGGCGGCCCTTCGGCATGCAGCTACTGCGACGACTGTGGCTACTGCCCCCGGCGACGGGCCAGGGCCGCGGTACCGGCTGCGGCCAGCGCCGCGAGCAGCAGCGCGGCGAACAGTGCGGTGACCGGATAGCCGACCCTGACCTGCCGGGATCCGGCCACCAGCGCGCTGACCGCCGCGTTGGCCGGCGAACCGGCAGCCACCAGCACGGCCACCGTGAGCCCCAGCGTCGCGAGGATGCCGGACGAACCGCGCAGCAGCACCGGGCGGTTGCACAGCGCCCCGACCGCCAGGCCGACCAGCACGCAGGCGACCGCGGCGAGCAGCCCGGCGAGCGCAGCGGCGCCGGACGGGACCTCATGGCGCGGCTCGTTGGTGGTGTGCCCGCTGACCGACCAGACGAAGAGCACCCCGGCGACCGCCAGCACCAGACCCGCGATGAGCGCGGCCGCCAGCATGGCCAGCTGGACCCGGGCCGCGCCGCACGCGGCCACCAGACATGCCCGAGCCTGCGGCGGGTCGGCGGTGAGCGCGCTGCGGACGAACCACGCGGTGACCGGCACCAGGACGGCGGCGCCGTAGCCGAAGCTGTCCATCATCGCCTGGTCGCCGGAGATCCCGGCGACGGTCAGGAACCCGTAGGCGAGGAAGGGCGGCAGCCAGCGCTGGGAACGGAGCAGGAGCGCGAGCTGATAGCGGATCAGGGCGATCATCGACCCTCCCGAACGCGCCCGGACGGCAGGGCATCGGCAGCCCCCGAGCCGGCGGCGGCAGTCACGCGGCGGACGTCGAGCACCCGCACCTCCGGCTGCCCGGTGAGCAGCCGGCGCAGCAGCGCGTCGCTGTGGTGGGCGGGGACGTGCAGCAGTTCGGTGCCGTCCGGCAGCCGCTCGCGGGACGGTGCACCCGGCAGCCAGGCGGGCAGCTCCCCCTCGGGCAGCGCCACCTGGACGGCCATCAGCTCCGCCGGAGCCTCGGCGGCCACGAGCGCGCGCTCGGCGAGGCCGCCGTCCTCGATCCGGTAGGCCACGGTCGCCACGCCGGCCAGCCGGTTCGGATCGTGGTCCACGAAGAACACCGTGCCGCCCTGCGCGGCGCGCTCGGCCGCCGCCTCGTCCAGGACGGTGCGTGCCGCCTGGTCGAGCCCGGTCCATGCCTCGTCCAGCAGCAGGACCTCGGCCTCGGCGAGCAGGGCCTGGGCGACCGCCACCTTCTGGCAGGTGCCCTTGGAGAGCCGGCTGAGCGGGGTGCCGGCCCGGTCCGCGATCCCGAACCGGTCCAGCCACTGCTCGGCGCGCTCCACCGCCACTCGGCCGGACAACCCGTGGATCCGGCCGAGGTGCCGCAGGTAGCCCAGCGCGTCGAAGGGCAGCGCGGGCGGGAACCGCTCGGGGACGTAGGCCCGACGCCCCACGACCTCGACCCGGCCCCGGCTCGGCGCCTCGATCCCGGCGATCAGTTTGAGCAGCGTGGACTTGCCGCTGCCGTTCGCACCCTCGACCCGCACCAGCGCGCCCGGCGCCGGCTCCAGCGTCACCTCCCGGAGCACCCAGGGTGCTCCACGGCCGTACCGCTTGCCCACGGCGGAGACCTTCAGCCTCCCCGCCGTCGGCGATGACTCCGGCGATAACTCCGGCGATGACTTCGGCGGTAACTGTCGAGCCATCAGTCCTCCAGGGGCGCTTGGGTGGCGGCTGCCGACCCACCCATTCGACCACCCGCGGGCACCGCCGGGTCAATGCCCTGAGAGCTGCGGCGAAAACCGTTCGCACTCGGTGCGGGCCGCCTGCAGACTGCCGCGGTGAACAGTGCACCGGGGCGATTCGTCAGTGTTGTGGTCTCCCATCACGAGGAGCTGCTGGGGGTGGTCGGGCCGTTCACAGTGCAGCGGCCCTACTGGCCGGACGTCGAGGAGGTCACTGCCCGGCTGGCGGTGGAGCTGGCGGTGCCTGCCGTGGTGCTGCGCCTGATCGACGTCGTGGGTGGAGCCGCCCGCCGTGGTGGCCACGTGACCTACCACGCCGAGGCGCTGGCCCGGCCCAGGCGGGCGCTGCCGCTGGGTCCGGTGGACGACGCGCTGCTCGCCCGGCTGGCCCCGCACCCCCGGCGGGCCGGGTATGCGACCGCCGACGGTGTCCGCACCGCCCTGGACTGGGCGCGGTCCGCGCTGCGCGCCGCGGGGCGCCCCGCCACCGGGCCGGTGGAGCAGGTGAAGACCTGGAACCTGGCCGGGCTGTTCCGGTTCCCGACCGCGGCCGGACCGGCCTGGCTGAAGACCGGACGGGACTTCGCGGTCAGCGAGGCGACCGTGCTGGAGTTCCTTTCGTCGATGGATCCCGGCTCCGCTGCTGACGCCTCCGTTGCCCACGGTTTCGGTGCCGATGACTCCTTCCTGCCGATCGTGCTGGCCGCCGATCCGGCCAGGCGCTGGGTGCTGCTCGACCACGTCCCCGGCGAGGACTGTTGGGACCCGTCCTCCCGAACCATCGCCGCCGCCGTACCGCGGCTGGCCCGGGTGCAGGCGGCCCTCGCCGCTCGTGGGCCGGCGGCGATACCGGCCGGCCTGCCCGACCGCTCGCCCGGGGCCCTGCCCGGCCTGCTCCGCCGGCTGCTGGCGGGTCCGACGGCCGCCGAGCTGACGGCCGAGGAACTCACCCGGTCCCACCGGCTGCTGGACCGGCTCCCGGACCTGGTCCGGCGCCTGACGGACTGCGGGCTGCCCGACACCGTGCTGCACGGGGACTTCCACCCCGGCAACTGGCGCTCGGACGGGCGCCGGACCGTCATCGTGGACTTTGCCGACGGCCACTACGGCCACCCGGCGATCGACGGCCTGCGCCCCAGGGGCTTCGTCTCCGCCGAGCGCTGGTCGCAGGCCGCCGGGGCCTGGACGGCGGCCTGGCAAGAGTCGGTGCCCGGCTCCGACCCCGCCCGCGCGCTGCGGCTGGCCGCCCCGCTCTCCCACCTCTCCCAGGCCGTGCGGTACCAGGAGTTCCTTGACGGGATCGAGCCGAGCGAGCAGCGGTACCACGCCGGTGACCCAGCCGCCGAGCTCCGCGCCGCACTCGCCCTGAGCGGCACCTGGGACCGCGCTGCCTGATCCCGACCTGTCCGGTCCGCTCGACCTGCCGTGTCCGCTCGGCCCGCTCAGGCTGCCCGGTCCGCCCAGCCGATCAGCCGCCCCGGCCACCTCAGTCGCCCCGACTGCGGCGCCGCGCCCGGCAAGATCTGCCGAACAGGCCCTAACGCACCGCCAGCTTCGTCACGGTCCAGCTCGCCTCGTCCTGCCAGGCGTACAGCTGCTTGCCGTCGAGGACCACGTGGTACCGCCCGCAGGTACTGGTGGCCCTGCTGTTCGCCCCGGCCGGGAACCATGCCGCGGTGAGCTTCGCCCGCCCGGCCGGGGCGCCGGCTATGCAGTGCGCCGGCAGCGTGCCCTCGGGCAGTTCGGCGCGCAGCAGCCGGTCACCGGTGGTGGTCGACACCTGGTACCGCACCTTGGTCGCGCCGTCCGGCAGCCAGCGCGGCACCGAGACGGTGATCGCCTTCGCCTGCGCCCCGGAGGCGTAGCTGGACTCCTGCACGTGCCGTGCGGACATCCAGTCGGTGACCTCGGGCTGGATGGTGAATCCGAGCGCCCCCATGCCGAGCACGGTCACGGTGAGCCCGAGCGCGGCACTGGCCTTGACCGGCATGACGACATCCCTTCCTCGGCGGATCGGAGACCGGGACGACACCCGGCGGCGGTGCTGTTCCTCGGCACTGTCGAGCAGTGCGCCCTGTTTGCTGCCTCCATCGTCTGTGATCAGCGCCTCAGCCGCGTCAACCCTGGGCAGGAAAGCCCTGCTCCCCCCTGGGGCATAGCCCGTCCACCCAGGGGTCTAGCCGGTCCGCCACCCCCCACCTGCCATTCGGCGGGGGCACGCGACACACGACACGCGCCGGTTGCCGACTTCCCAGTCCCAGGCCGAGCGCTCGGCTATCAACGACAGGAGGATAAATACGGACAAACCAGCAAGAAAGGTCCGCCATGCGCTTACCCCTACTGACCCCCGGCCTCCCGACGATCCCCCCTGGCGCCTCCGGCCTCGTCACGGAGATCGAGGCCTACCTGGCCTCGCTCCCGACCCCGGCCCGCACCCCCGTGCCGTACGTCTCCCCGTACGTCTGCCCGTTCGGCCGAGCGCTCCAGCCCTGGCACGCCGAGCACCCGCTCCCCCGGGCCACGCTGCTGGACCGGCTCATCCGCCGCCCACCCCGGCCGGTCCCGGTCAGCGCCGCCGAGCACCTGCGCCTGACCTCCCGGTACGTCACCCAGCACGGCTGGCTCCAAGGCGCCATGTGGGACGAGGCCGGCCGAGTCTGCCTGCTCGGCGCACAGGCCGCGGTACTCGCGACGGGCTACGGCACCGCCGCGACGGTGCGAACCGCCCGCGTCCAGGTCATGGAGGTCCTGCACGCGACCGGACGCCCGGCCCGCTCCCCCGACGACTACAACGACCGCCCGACCACCCGTCAGGCGGACATCCACCAACTGCTCGACCGCGCTGCCCTCCGCGCCAGGTCACTCGGCCTGTGACCGGAGCCGGTCCACAGCCGGGCGCCGACACCGAGCGCCCGGCCGCCGTGCAGCGGCACAGCCGTACGGCTCGAACAGGGCGGCAGGCCGCATCGCCTCAGCCGACCTTCCACTCACCGGTCTCGCTGGCGAACTCGCTGTCCGGGGTGAACTCGATCCGGGTCAGATGAGCCTTCTCCGGAATCTCCATCGCCACGTAGCCCGTGGCATCCTGCCCCGGCGCGAGGTCCAGTTCCACCTTCGCCGCGATGGCGGGCCCTGCGGAGATCGTGGGGAACACGTAGGAGCCCTCCCGCCGCCCGGCATCCGTCCAGCCCCAGGTGCAGTTGGCCGGGGCATCCGAGTACTGCGTCCGGCCGGAGTTGACCACCTTGAGCTTCAGCCCCACGTACTTCTTGCCGAACTCGAGCCGGGACTCACTGGCTACCGCACAGGCGGGGTCCACGACCTGCAGGAACGTCACGGTCACCTGCTCGCCCGGGGCCTCGCCCTTGATGGTCAGCGGGTCGCCCAGGGCCGCCACCTGATCGGCGGCGGGAAGGTCGGGAAAGGGAGGATCACTCATGTCGGAACCGTTGGCGGGCGACGGGGACTGGCAGCGCCCTGCCGGAGTCGGTGCCGCCACCGGCTGCTTGCCACCGTGTTCTGCTGACGAACAGCCAACCGTGACGGGCAGCAGGGCGATCATGACGGCTATGAGGCGGCGGGATACGTGCACGCACGTCACTCTGTCATCACCGGCATCACGCGGGAAATCCTGCACCACGCGCACCGTGACACTCGATCAGCATCGAGCCCGATGCCTCGGCGCCAGGGCAGACCGTCCGGATCTTTCCGGCAAACGCAGAGATCCCGCCCGATCGGAACGATCGGGCGGGATCTCGTGATCACCCGGAGGTGATCGTTGGGTGGAGCTGAGGGGATTCGAACCCCTGACCCCCTCGATGCGAACGAGGTGCGCTACCGGACTGCGCCACAGCCCCAACAAGAAGAACAATAGCAGCTTCTGGAGGGGGTCCGTGACCACCCCCCGCTGGTGGGGTGGGGTGGCCCTACTCGTTGGCGGCGCGGGGGCGGGTGCCGTAGTCCGCGTCGGGGCGGGGCAGGCGGGAGTCGGCGGGCGGGGCCGCGTCCTCGTACTGGTCGAAGAGGGGCGTGCGGTGGGCCTCGGCGGAGCGGCCGGAGTTCCAGGTGCCGGGGGCGCCCAGGTCGAGGTTGCGGGTGACCCTGGGGGCGACCGGGGCGGTCACGTAGGTCGGCAGCGGGACCGGGACGGGCTCCCAGGAGTCGGGGCCGGCCGCAGCCCGCTCACGCAGGCCGTCCACCCACTCCTCGTGGTCGGTGGCCTCCACCAGGGCCTGCCTGGCCGCGAACGGCGCCGTGGGCTGCTCCTCGGCGACCGGCTGCTCCGGGGCGCCGGCGACCCGCAGGCGGGGGCGCGCAGGCGCCTCCGGTTCGGCCGGGACGGGCATCGGAGCCGTTTCGGCCGCCGCCCGGGCCTGGGCCCGGACCTGCTCCCGCTCACGCAGGCGCTGGGCGGCCTGGGCGGCCCGGACGCGGTCCAGCTTCACCTCGTACCGCTGACGCTCCAGGCGGCGCAGGTGGCCGATGTAGAGCGTGAGCAGGATCGCCGGCAGCGCGGGCAGCCAGAGGAAGTCGAAGCCCGCGACCGCAGCCGCGATCGCGCCGAGCGCGAAGGCCAGGAAGAGCACCGTGACCATCCGCCGACGCCGGGCCAGCACCCGGGCCCGGCGGTCGGCCGAATGCGGGCCGCCGGCCGTGGCCGTGCCGGGCGCCGGCGCGGACGCCGAGGCGCCGCCCGGCACGGCGCCGGCACCGGAGGCCGGTGGGGCGTCAGGTGACACGTCGACGGTGCTCGATGGTTCGTCGGTGCTGGGGTCGTTCTCGCCGAGGGCCCGGGACGCCCGCCGCTCCAGCGCCGATCGCCCGGCGAGCAGGCGGATGGCGGTGCTGAAGCGTTCAGTCGGGCGCGCTTCGTTGAGCTCGTCCTGCCTGCGGAGCCACATGGGCACCAGATAGGCAGCCCAGGCCCCTACGATGACCGCGTAGATGAGGCCGCTACTGCTCACGTTTCACACCGTACGGGTGTTGGGTAAGGGCGGGCAGCAATTTGACGCGGCGTGTCGCCGCTCCAGGCTGATTCTCTGACTATTTTGCCGGTGTTTGTGACTGCTTGCCGGGGCAGCGATGCCATATCGATATGAATTTCGAACACTTATTCAATTACCTTGTATGCCTTGACCGGAGGTGCCTGTGGCCCCCCGCCTGTCGAGCCAGCGCCGCAGCAGCCCCTCGGGGATCTCGTCGGCCGTCAGCGCGTAGACCAGGTGGTCGCGCCAGTCCCCGTCGATGTGCAGATAGCGCGGCCGCAATCCCTCCGAGCGGAATCCGAGTTTCTCCACCACCCGCCGGCTCGGTCCGTTCTCCGGCCTGATGCAGACCTCGATCCGGTGCAGTCCGAGCGCCTGGAAGCAGTGGTCCACCGAGAGCGCGACGGCGGTCGGCATGATGCCGCGACCGGCCACTGTCTCGTCGATCCAGTAGCCGACATTCGCCGAGCACATCGACCCCCAGGTGATCCCCCCCACCGTCAGCTGGCCGACCAGGCGCCCCTGGTGCTCCACCACGAAAGGCAGCATCCGTCCCGCCGACGCCTCGCGGCGCAGGTAGCGGACCATCTGGCGGTAGGTCGGCCGGGGGCCGACGATGCGGCCGGGCGGGACGGGCGGCACGGTGGCCTCCCAGCGGCGCAGCCAGTCCCGGTTGCGCCGGCTCGTCTCCTGCCATGCCCGCTGGTCGCGGAGCCGGATCGGACGCAGCAGCACCTCTCCCGAGCGCAGCTCCACCGGCCAGGCGGCGCTCAGCTCGATCTCCGGTCAGCGACGTCCGGGGCGGCGGCATCGGCGGCGCCGGCCGCCGGGGCGGCCTGCGTGTCGGCGGCCTGCGTGTCGGGGCCATCCGCAGCGGGTCGCGGGTGGTCGCCGCCGCCGAGCTGGTCGACGGCGTGCGCCAGCAGCGGCTCCAGCACCGCGAGGCCGTCCTTGACGCCACCGGTGGAGCCGGGCAGGTTGACGATCACGGTGCGCCCCGCCAGCCCGGCCAGGCCGCGGGAGAGCGCCGAGGTGGGCACCTTCTCCCGCCCGTAGGCGCGGATCGCCTCGGCGATGCCGGGGATCTGGCGGTCGATCACCCGGGCGGTCATCTCGGGCGTGAGGTCCATCGGCGAGATGCCGGTGCCGCCGGTGGTCAGCACCACGTCGTAGCCGGCCGCGACCGCCTCGCGCAGCGCGGCCTCCACCGGTTCGCCGTCCGGCACCACATGCGGGCCGTCCGCCGTGAAACCCATCCGGGCCAGGCCGGCGACCAGCAGCGGGCCGCCCTTGTCCTGGTAGACGCCGGCCGAGGCGCGGTTGGAGACGGTGACCGCGAGCGCCCTCACGAGGCGTCCCCGGCCGACTGCGCCGACTCGGCCGAGCGGAACCAGTCGCCGCTCTTGCCGCCGGTCTTGCTGACCACCCGGACGTCCTCGATCGAGGCGCCCTTGTCGACCGCCTTGACCATGTCGATCACGGTCAGCCCGGCCACCGCGACGGCGGTCAGCGCCTCCATCTCGACACCGGTCCGGTCGGCGGTCTTCACGGTGGCGGTGATCTCGACCGCCTCGTCGGTCACCGACAGCTCCACCGCCACGCCCGAGACGGCGATCGGGTGGCAGAGCGGGATCAGCTCGGGGGTCTTCTTGGCGCCCATGATCCCGGCGATCCGGGCCACGGCGAGCGCGTCGCCCTTGGGCACGCCGTCGCCGCGCAGCAGCTCGACCACCTTCGGGGAGACCCGGACCCGCCCGGCGGCCACCGCGGTCCGGGCCGTGGTGGCCTTCTCCGAGACGTCGACCATGCGGGCCGCGCCGGTCTCGTCCACGTGCGTCAGGCGGTCGCCGGGGGGTGTGGTCACGTCAGTTCTCCAGCAGGACGGGGTGAATACCGCGCTACCGTACCGCTCCGACCGGGCCGGACCGTGGTCGGTCCAGCCTGCGGCCGGGCGTCGCTGGGCCGGACGGAGTCAGCGGCGACCGGGCGGCACCGCTGCCACCCGGCGCGCGGCGGCCCGGCCACGGCCCCGCCACGGCCCGGCTACTCGGTGAGCAGCACCACGTCCACGCTCGCGCCGGCCGCCAGCTCGACCACGTCCTCGGGGACGGTGATCAGGCAGTTCGACCGGGCCAGCGCGCCGACCAGGTGCGAACCCTCGCCGCCGACCGGCGCCACCGAGCCGCTGTCGGGGCTGTACCAGCCGCGCAGGAACTGCCGCCGGCCGGCCGGCGAGCGCAGCGCCCCGGTGCAGACCGCACGGACCACCGGCCGGTGCACATCCGGCGCGCCGAGCATGGTGCGGATCACCGGGCGGACGAAGAGCTCGAAGGAGATGTACGCGCTGACCGGGTTGCCGGGCAGGGCCAGCAGCGGGACGCCCCGGCCGTTCTCACCGATCCGCCCGAAGCCCTGCGGCTTGCCCGGCTGCATCCGCAGCTTGCGGAAGTCGACGCTGCCGAAGCCGGCGCCCCCCTCGCTCGGCTGCAGCGCCTCCTTGACCACGTCGTACGCCCCGACGCTGACGCCGCCGCTGGTGACGATCAGGTCCGCCCGGCCCAGCTGGTCCTCCAGCACGCCGCGCAGCACCGCCGGGTCGTCGGGCACCCCGCCGACCCGGTAGGCGATCGCGCCGGCCTCCTGGGCGGCCGCGGTGAGGGTGAAGCTGTTGGAGTCGGAGATCTGCCCGGGCCCGATCGGCTCACCGGGCTGGACCAGCTCGCTGCCGGTGGAGAGCACCACCACCCGCGGACGCGGCCGGACCCGGACCAGGCCGCGGCCGATCGCCGCGAGCAGGCCGAGCTGGGTCGGGCCGAGCCGGGTGCCGGCGGTCAGCACCTGCTCGCCGGCCCGGATGTCGCTGCCCCGGCGGCGGATGTAGGCGCCCTCGGCGACCTCGCGCAGCACGCGCACCTCTTCGCCGGGCCGGGCGGCGGTCATCGCGATCGCGGCCTGCCCGGTGCCGGTGCCGCCGTCGGTCCACTCGACCGGGGCGACCGCCTCGGCGCCGGGCGGCATCGGGGCGCCGGTCATGATCCGGGCGCTCTGGCCGGGCCCGACCTTCGGCAGCTCACCGGCGCCCGCGGCGATCTCGCCGACGACCGAGAGCACCGAGGGGTACCGCTCGGTGGCCCCGGCGGTATCGGCGGTGCGGACCGCGTAGCCGTCCATCGAGCTGTTGTCGAAGGGCGGCAGGTCGCCTTCGGCCAGCACGTCCTCGGCCAGCCGGCAGCCCTGCGCGTCCAGCAGTTGCAGCTCGATCGCGGGCAGCGGGGCGACGTCGGCCAGCACGTCGGCGAGGTGCTCGTCGACGCTCCAGTGCCGCTCGCCGGGGGCGTGCGTCCCGCACGCGTCCGCCGCCGTCCGGCCACCACCGTGGTGACCGCTGTCGTGCTCGCCGTGCTGGTCGCTGTGCTGGTCGGTCATCGCCACCGCCGCCCTTCGTCTGGCTCAGCTCTGCTGCATCTCCGTGCCCACGAAGTCCTTCAGCCAGCCACGGAACTCCGGGCCCAGGTCCTCGCGCTCGCACGCCAGGCGGACAATAGCGCGCAGGTAGTCCGCGCGGTCGCCCGTGTCATAACGGCGGCCGTCGAAGAGCACGCCGTGCACCTGGCCGCCCTCCTCCGGGCTGAGCGTGGCGAGCGTGCGCAGCGCGTCGGTGAGCTGGATCTCGCCGCCGCGGCCGGGCTCGGTCTTCTTCAGCACCTCGAAGACGGCCGGGTCGAGCACGTAGCGGCCGATCACCGCGTAGTTCGACGGCGCGTCGGCCGGCTCCGGCTTCTCGACCAGGTCGGTGACGTGGAAGACGTCCTCACCGAAGCCGTTGGCCTCGACGGCGGCGCAGCCGTAGAGGTGGATCTGCGAGGGCTCGACCTCCATCAGCGCGACGACCGAACCGCCGAGCTCCTGCTGGACCTCGATCATCCGGGAGAGCAGCGGGTCGCGCGGGTCGATCAGGTCGTCGCCGAGCAGCACCGCGAACGGCTGGCCGGCCACGTGCTGCTCGGCCACCAGCACGGCGTGGCCCAGGCCCTTGGGGTCGCCCTGGCGGACGTAGTGCATGTTCGCGAGCGAGACCGACTCCTGGACCCGGCGGAGCTTGTCGGCGTCGCCCTTGCGGGCCAGCAGCTCCTCGAGCTCGTAGGCCCGGTCGAAGTGGTCCTCGAGAGCGCGCTTGTTGCGGCCGGTGACCATCAGTATGTCGGAGAGGCCGGCCGCCGCGGCCTCCTCCACCACGTACTGGATCGCGGGCTTGTCGACGACAGGCAGCATCTCCTTGGGCGTCGCCTTCGTGGCCGGCAGGAACCGGGTCCCCAGGCCGGCCGCGGGCACCACGGCCTTGGTGACGGGCATGCGGGTGTTCGTCGTCGTCATGCGTTGACCTTACTAAGGGCGGTGACCACCCTGACTGAGTGCGAGGCAAACCGGGTGTTAACCGGCTATGAACGGACCTCGTCGGCGACAGTCACGGCAGCGACGGTACGGGCGGCGCCGGGGTGGGCGGCAGGGCCCGGACCGGCACAGGCGGACAGATTACCGTGCCTTTCGGACGGCTCCTGCTGCCTGCCGTACGGCCTGCTCTGCGGATCCTGGGCGCGGCGTGCGGCCTTCGCCGCGGCCAGCGCGCGGTCGGCGGCGCGCAGCAGCGGCACCGCGTGATCACCGTCGGCCGGCAGCACGGCGATGCCGGCGGCGGCGCTGAGGCCGTTGCCGAGGGCCGGCGGCCGGGTCTGCGGCCAGGGGTCGCTGGACCAGTCGAGCAGGCGGTGGCGGCGCACCGTCCAGCAGAGGCGCTCGGCGACCTTCGCGGCCCCGGCGGCTCCGGTGTCCGGCAGCAGCACCAGGAACTCGGTGCCGCCGTACCGGCCGAGGGTGTCCGAGCGGCGGACCTCCAGGCCGAGCCGCTGCGCCAGATCACGCAGCACGGCCTGGCCGCGGCCGCGGCCGTGCGCGGCGTTGATCGCCTCGAAGCCCTCGATCTCCAGCAGCACCACGGCGAGTTCGGCGCGCCCGGTCGGCTGCCCGTGCTCGGCGGCGGCCGCCTGCCGGCGGCAGCGCTCGACCTCGCGCTCGAGGGTGAGCTGCAGGTGGCGGTGGTTCCACACCCCGGTGACCGGGTCGCGCGCCGCGCTGCGGGCCAGTTCGGCGCAGCGCCGCTCCAGCTCGGCGGCCCGCTCGCGCAGCCCGCACTCGCGGTCGGTGGCGCGCCTGGCCCGGCGGCGCAGTCGTAGGCCCAGCAGACCGCTGAGGCCCGCCAGTGAAGCGCTGAGCAGGGCCAACGCCTGCACCAGAAGCGGGGTGGGCATCGGACCGCCTTCCGGTTCTCGGGATGTCGTGAGGTTGGGGTGTCGGGATGTCGCGGCTGGGACGTCGTGAGGTCAGGACGGGCTGGTGCGGCAGGATCGGCCGGGACATCGTCAGGAAGCCAGCAGAGCTCAGGAGTGGAGTGCCGGATGTCCGACCATCCCTTGTACAACGAGAAGGCCGCGCTGAGGACACGCCTGCTGGACGAGCGGCGCGCACTGTCACCCGGACAGCGCAGCGCGGCGGCCGACGCGCTGGCGGAGCGGGCGCTGCCGCTGGTTCCGGCGGGCGGCGTGGTGGCGGCGTACGTCTCGATCGGCGCGGAGCCCGGCACCCGGCCGCTGCTGGAGCTGCTGCACGAGCGCGGGGTGGCGGTGCTGCTGCCGGTGCTGCTGCCGGACAACGACCTCGACTGGGCCGCCTACCAGGGAGCCGACCGGCTGGCCCCGGCCGGGCGGGGCCTGCTGGAGCCGACCGGGCCGAGGCTGGGCTCGGCGGCGGTCACCGAGGCGGCGCTGGTGCTGCTGCCGGGCCTCGCGGTGGACCACCGGGGCCTGCGGCTGGGGCGCGGCGGCGGTTCGTACGACCGGGTGCTGGCCCGGCTCGCCCGGGCCGGTGCCGAGCCGCTGCTGGCCACGCTGCTCTACGAGTCGGAGCTGCTGGAGCGGGTCCCGGCCGAGCCGCACGACCGGCCGGTGCACGCCGTCGTCACACCGTCGAGCGTGCACCGCTTCGGCTGACGGCCGGCCAGGACTGACGGCCAGGATTGCCGGGCGAGACTGACGGGCGGCCAGGAGTTATGGCCGACTGCTGCTGATACGACTGACGGCCGATCGGATTCTTCCGATCGGCCGTCAGTCGCACTGCCACGAGGTGACGCTGTCAGGCCGTCACGGCGTCAGCGTGAGCTTGTTCTTCGTCGCCTTGTCCACCGCGTCCGCCGTGTACGCCCAGGTCAGCAGTTTGCCCTGGGTCCACATGTCGGTCTGGTCGTCATAGTTGGCGTTGAAGGCGTGGCCGGACTCGCCGCCCACGTTGATCCAGCGCGAGGCGTTGAAGTCGCTCAGGTCGACCACCATCCGCATCGACGGGATCCAGTCCACCTGGTACCCGGCCGCCGCCGTCCAGCCGGAGGCGTTGACCGCCGCCGAGCCGCCGCCGACCTGGTACGGACCGCGGTTGAGCAGCCGGTGCACGATGCCCGAGGCCCACGACGAGGTGTCGATGCCGAGCGTCTGCTCCTTGAGGTTGAGCTGGTGCAGGCGGCCCCAGCTCCAGGTGGAGATGTCCTTGCCGAGCTGGGAGGTGAGGTCCTGGCGGGCGTCCTTCATCGCCTCCTTCAGCAGGTTGTCCAGGCCGTGCTGCTGGATGTGGTTGGAGTCGATGTAGTCCCACCACGGGCTGCTCGGGTTGCCGAGCTGCTGGCGGACCACCTCGGTCCACCGGTCGCCGCCGTCCGGCTGGGCCTGGTCGGGCTTGCGGGTGCCGCACTGCGTGACGATCTTCGTCTCGCCGCCGAGCGCGCCGGCCGGCTGGTTCGGGTCGGCCTTCTGCTGGACCAGCAGGCAGTCGCCCTGGGCCCGGATGGCGGCCGGGAACTTCTGGCCGAACGCGAGGATCAGCAGCTGGCGCCAGACGCCGTTGTAGTACGCGGCGGCGGCCGAGTCGGCGTCCTGGTTGTAGTTCCAGTCCTTGAGCAGGTCCTGCGCCTGACGCACGTACGGGTCGCTGATCTGCTCCTTGAGCAGCATCGGGACCAGCGTCTTGGCCATCACGCTGGTGTTGTCCTGCTGCATCGACTGCATGTCGTCCGGCGAGATCTTGCCGTTGCCGGCCAGCTTGGCGTTGATCTGGTCGGTGATCTCCTTGGCCCGGGTGCCGTACTCCCAGTCCTTGGTGATCAGGTACTTGTAGGTCGGATCGACCACGGCCTGGTTGGCGGTGACGATGTAGCCGACCGACGGGTTGTAGACGTACGGCAGGCTCTTGAACGGCACGTAGCCGGTCCAGTCGTAGCCGGAGTCCCAGCCCGGGGCCGGGTAGGTGCCGTCGCCCTTGCCGCGGATCGGGATCGAGCCGGGCATCTGGTAGCCGATGTTGCCCTGGGTGTCGGCGTAGATCAGGTTCTGCGCCGGGACGGCGAAGTCGCTCGCCGCCTTCTGGAAGTCGCCCCAGTTGGCGGCCCGGTCCAGCTCGAAGACCGCGTCCATGGTCTTGCCCGGCGTCAGCGCGGTCCACTTCAACGCGACGCCGTAGCCGCTGGTGCCACGGTCCGGTGCGGCGTTGCCGACCGGCGCGTACATCCCGACCTGCTGCTGCTCGGAGCTCTGGTCGGAGATCAGCGGGGCGCCGTCCTGGGTGACCCGCACGGTGATCGTGCGGTCGGCGCCGCCGGCCACCTTGATCGTCTCGGTGCGGCTCTTGAACTGGACGTCCTGGCCGTCACGCAGGTAGGTGTTCGGGCCGGTGACCTTCTCGAGGTAGAGGTCGGCCACGTCGGCGCCGAGGTTGGTGAAGCCCCAGGAGACGTTCTGGTTGTGGCCGATCACCACCCCGGGCATCCCGGAGAACGTGAAGCCCGTGGTGTCGTAGGGGCAGCTCGCGCTGACGCTCCGGCAGTGCAGGCCCATCTGGTACCAGACGTTCGGCAGCCCGGGGCCCAGGTGCGGGTCGTTGGCCATCAGCGGCATGCCGGTGGTGGTGTGGGCGCCGGAGACCACCCAGGAGTTCGAGCCGATGCCCGAGCCCTGCGGGCCGAGCAGCTGCGGCATCGCGCCGAGCTGGCCGGACAGCCCCTGGAGCAGCGACTTCGTGACGGCCGCCGCCTGCTGGGTACCGCCGCCCTGCTGCCCGGTCGAGGGCGCGGGCTTGTAGGTGCCGTCGGCGGCCACCGTGCCGTTGGTGCCCACGATCGTGCCGTTGCGGGCGTACGGGTAGTCCGGGTAGAGCTGCGCGATCTGGTCCGGGCCGAAGGTCTGGCTCAGCAGCGAGCGATCGATCTCCTCCTGCACGTTCCCGGAGAGGTTCCAGGCCATCGCCTTCAGCCAGGCCACCGAGTCGACCGGGTTCCACGGCTGCGGCTTGTAGCTGCTGTTCACCGTGCCGAGCAGGGTGTACTCCAGCGAGGCGGAGCTGCCGCCCGGGTGCTGGGAGAGCCAGGCGTTCACGCCGTCGCTGTACGCCTGCAGGTTCTTCTTGGTGTCGGGCGAGAGCTGGGTGTCGTACTCCTGCTGCGCGACGTCACGCCAGCCCATGGTGCGGATGAACGCGTCGGTGTCCACCTGACCGGCGCCGAACATCTCGGACAGCCGGCCCGAGGTGACGTGCCGTCGGACGTCCATCTCCCAGAACCGGTCCTGGGCCTGCACGTAGCCCTGGGCCTTGAACAGGTCTGCGGGCGTGTCGGCGTACACCTGCGGAATGCCGTTCGCATCGCGCTTGACGTCCACCGAGGAACCCAGACCAGGGACCTTGATGGTGCCGCTGACCTGCGGGAACGAGGCACGGACCGTGTCCACCGCGTAATACCCGCCGGCTGTGACGCCGGCTACCAGGAGCACAACGAGCACGAGCACGATCAGACGGGCGCGCCGGAACTTCTTCGAGCGGGGCGAGCGGGGCATCTGGGTCCTAGCGGCAGGGAGCAGGGCGACGTCACTGAGCGGAGCGGCCGTGACCGGTCACCACATTAGGACGACTCGGGTGGCGCAGGTGCACGGGGGACGCCCACGGTGGAACCAGAGGGACCATACCGGGCGCGGATGAAGGGGGTGGGCAGCGGTGCGAGGCATGGGCGGAAGTAAAAAATCAGGTAAAATGTTAGACTGGGTAACAATCCATCAGGCCTCACTGACCTGCTGGTGTCCCGACTGCTGGTCCCCGCTCCACCCCAGTGACCCCTCCCGGCCTTCCCGACCGTCGCCCGCCACCGCCCCTACGAGGGCACCCCGCGGGCGACACGGCCCCGATGACCCCGAGGTGCCCCTGCGTTGACTGTCGACCACCTGAACCACCTGATGCTCGAATCGTCCGTGATCCTGCTGGTCGCAGTGGTCGCGGTGCGGCTCTCCACTCGCTCCGGACTGCCCAGCCTGCTGCTCTACCTCGGCATCGGTGTGGTGATCGGCCAGAACGGACTCGGCCTCACCTTCAACAACGCGGAACTGACCCAGGTGCTCGGCTATGCCGCCCTGGTCGTCATCCTCGCCGAGGGTGGCCTGAAGACCAGCTGGCGGGAGATCAAGCCGGTGATGCCGGCCGCCACCGTGCTGGCCACCGTCGGCGTCGGGATCAGCGTCTTCGTCACCGCCGCCGGAGCGCACTGGCTGGTCGGCCTGGACTGGCGGATGTCGCTGCTGCTCGGCGCGATCGTCTCCTCCACCGACGCCGCCGCCGTCTTCTCCGTGCTCCGCACGGTGCCGCTGCCGGCCCGGCTGAGCGGCCTGCTGGAGGCCGAGTCCGGCTTCAACGACGCCCCCGTGGTGATCCTGGTGGTCGCCTTCGCCACCACCGGACCGTTCGACGCCTGGTACCTGCTGGTCGGCAAGATCATCGCCGAGCTGGCGATCGGCGCGGCGGTCGGCCTCGCGGTCGGCAAGATCGGCGCGTACGGCCTGCGGCACGTCGCGCTGCCGTCCTCCGGCCTGTACCCGATCGCGGTGCTCGCGCTGACCGTGCTCGCGTACGCCGGCGGTGCGCTGTCGCACGGCTCCGGCTTCCTCGCCGTCTACGTCTGCGCGGTGCTGCTCGGCAACGCCAAGCTGCCGCACGGCCCCGCGGTGCGCGGTTTCGCCGACGGGCTGGCCTGGATCGGGCAGATCGGCATGTTCGTGCTGCTCGGCCTGCTCTGCACGCCGGACACGATGGGGTCGGCGATCGTGCCGGCCCTCGTCATCGGGCTGGTGCTCGTGCTGCTGGCCCGGCCGCTCTCGGTGCTGCTGACGCTGACGCCGTTCCGGCTGCCCTGGCGCGAGCAGGCGCTGCTGAGCTGGGCCGGACTGCGCGGTGCGGTGCCGATCGTGCTGGCCACCATTCCCCTGGTGGCCGACGTGCCGAAGGCACAGGACGTCTTCAACATCGTCTTCATCCTGGTGGTCGTCTTCACGCTGGTGCAGGGACCGACGCTGCCCTGGCTGGCCACCCGGCTGCGGATCTCCGCCGGCGCGCTGGGGCAGGACCTGGGGATCGAGTCGGCGCCACTGGAGCACCTGCACGGCCACCTGCTCTCGGTCACGCTCGCCGCGGACACCCGGATGTCCGGGGTCGAGGTCGGCGAGCTGCGCCTGCCGGCCGGAGCCGCCGTCACGCTGGTGGTGCGCGAGGAGAGCAGCTTCGTGCCGGACCGGACCACGGTGCTGCGGGCCGGGGACGAGCTGCTGGTGGTCACCACGGAGGCGGCGGAAGAGGCGACCGAGCAGCGGCTGCGCGCGGTGGACCGGGGCGGCAAGCTCGCGGGGTGGCTGCAGGGGCGGAAGTGACCCGTCGGGGCGGGTAAGGCGGGCGGGGAGAGGGAGAGAGGGAGTACGGGGGCAGAGATGCCGGAATATCGGCTTATCTACCCGCGTAGCTTCTCTTCCCCTATGATGAGCAGAAGCATCTTCAGCATCTACAGACAGACACCCGCAACATCTGCCTGAAGCAGAGTTGGCGCGACCGCTCGGCGGCCGCGGTCCGCAGCAGTTCTGGCCCCCGCTTCCACGACCTGGCCAGCCGGACCCGGTATCAACCCCGGTCGACGCGCGAGAGGACGACTCTCGGCGCCGTCGGGGTTTTCCCATACCCCGGTGGCGCTACCAGGCAGTAGGAAGGACCGACCGTGACGGCCCGCCGAACGGTCGACGACCCCGCAGGGGCCGGCAGCGACGCCCTGACCACCGAGGCCCCGACGGCCGGCACCGTGACGGCCGACGTCGCAGCGGCTGACGTCGCGGTCGCCGAGGAGACCGCCGCACCGGCCCGCGTCGGGTACGCCTCGCTGCTGCGCACGCCCGGTGCGTGGACGTTCCTGCTGCCCGCGTTCGCCGCGCGTCTGCCGTACGCGATGCTCAGCCTGGGCGTCGTGCTGCTGGTGCGGGACACCCAGGGCTCGTACGGCACGGCCGGCGCGGTCGCGGCGGTCGCCGCCGTCGCGCAGGCGCTGGTCGGCCCGCAGAGCGGCCGGCTGGCCGACCGCTTCGGCCAGGCCGCCGTGCTGGTGCCGACCGTCCTGGTGCACGGTGTCGCCGTCGGCGCGCTGATCGCGCTCGCGCTGGGCCACGCGCCCGTCTGGACGCTCTTCCTCGCTGCCGCCGCAGCCGGCGCGACCATCCCGCAGATCGGCGCGATGGTCCGCTCCCGCTGGGTGGCCAAGCTGTCCGACCAGCCGCCGACCTACCTGAACACGGCCTTCGCGTTCGAATCGGTCACCGACGAGTTCACCTTCGTGGTCGGCCCGGTGCTGGCCACCGCGATCGCCACCGGCATCGCACCCGCGGCCGGCCTGATCACCGAGGCCGCGCTGACCGTGGCCGGCGGGCTGGCCTTCGCCGCCCAGCGCCGCACCGCGCCGGCCCGTCACCCGCAGGAGCCGGGCGTCCGCCGGGCGTCCGCGCTGGCCTCGCCGGGCGTCCGGCTGCTGGCCGGCTGCTTCCTGGGCGTGGGCAGCGTCTTCGGCGCGATGCAGGTCTCGGTCACCGCCTTCTGCGAGGCGCAGGGGAACCCCGGGGTCAGCGGCACGGTGTACGGGATCTTCGCCGGCGGCTCGATGCTGGCCGGCGTGCTGTACGGCATGATCGCCTGGCGGCGCTCGGCCCGGCAGCGGATGCTCGGCAGCTACACGCTGCTGGTGCTCGGCTGCTCGACGCTCTGGGCGATGCCGAACCTGACCTCGCTGGCGCTGGCCGGCCTGGTCTGCGGCCTGGCGATCGCGCCCACCCTGATCACCGGCTACACGCTGGTCGAGACGCTCGTCGCGGACGGCGCCAAGACCGAGGCGTTCACCTGGCTGACCGGCGCGATCGGCCTCGGCCTCGCGGCCGGCTCGACCGTCGCCGGAATGCTGATCGACGCGCACGGACCGTGGAGCGGATTCCTGGTTCCGGTCTCCGGAGCAGGGCTCGGGCTGGTGGCGCTGGTCACGTTGCGGCGGCTTCTGGTGGCTCCGAGCGCGCCCGGCCGTACCGTTGCCAGGGGTGGGACTCCGGTGCAGCGGCTGGCCGGAGTGAGCGAGCGCTGACGCCAGGCAGGTGCGGGGTGGTGCGGGCGGCGCGTTCGCGGCAGATCCTGACATTCCCGGGGCGCAGATGCGACGCGGGACCCGGGGAAACCTGATCACGCTGGACTGATCCAGCGGAATGCCGCATCATGGACCGTCGTTAGCACTCATCAGGCGAGAGTGCCAGGAGGAAGACAAGTGCCCACGTACCAGTACCAGTGCACCGAGTGTGGCAACGGCCTCGAGGTGGTGCAGAAGTTCACCGACGAGGCGCTGACCGTGTGCCCGAACTGCCAGGGCCGCCTGCGCAAGGTTTTCTCCGCGGTGGGCGTGGTCTTCAAGGGCTCGGGCTTCTACCGCACGGACAGCCGGTCGTCGTCCAGCAGCTCGGTGGGCTCCGGGTCCGGGTCCGCTTCTTCCGGTTCCGGGACGTCGGCTGCGGCCTCGTCCTCGTCCGGCGCGGCGTCGAACTCGTCGTCCTCGTCCGGCTCGGGTTCGTCGGGCTCGGGTTCGGGTTCGGGCTCCTCGGGGTCGAGCAGCCCCGCTGCGGCCTCGTCCTCGTCGGGCTCCGGCTCGGCCGGCTGACGCCAGGCTGCACACTTCGCTTTCCAAGCCCCTCGTGGCGCCCCTGTGTGGGTGCCGCGGGGGGCTTTGGCGTGCGTGTGGGCGTGCGGGGTGGTGGGGCGTGGCTACTGGGGCTGGTGTGGCCAGTGGGTGAGGCGGGAGGCACGGGAGAGGCGGGGCGATCCGGGCCGGCGAATAGGCCATTCGGGGGACATGTCGCGGGGTGGGGGCCGAGAAAGTTATCCACATACCCGTGGTTATCCACAGGTGCGCGATGAGTACTGGCAGCGGTGCTGCGATCCGCGGATGCTGATCACGGCGAGCGGATCCCCGCTCACCTCCCGGTATCGGTGAATCTCAGGGCCCTGAATCCCGAGGCCCTGATCTCCGAGTCCGGGATTCCGCTGACGCAGAGGCGGTGGCGAGACCATGACCACATCGCTCTTCACTCCCCCAGCCGAGCCGGGGCCTGGGCCGGTGGCGGTGCCGATGCCGGTGGTGGCGGCGGTGCCGGACCCGATGCTCGGCGCCGAGCTTGCGACCGGCTTCCCTGCCACCAGCGCGGCTGTTCCCGGCGTTGTCCCTGGCGCTGCGGCCACACAGGGGCACGTGCAGGCGCCCGGGCTCGCCGTAGGCCCTCGGTGCGGGTCGAGAACGGCGGCGCGGCGCCCGCACGGCGGCCATGCTCCACCGCCGGACTCGGCGTCTGCGCTCCCGCCGGGCCGGACGGTGCCGCAGTTCCAGCCGATCAGACGGGGTGGCGGCGGCCGGCACCGCCTCCGGCAGTCGGTGCGGCACCGACCCGGCGTCGTGGTGGCGGGCCTGCTCGCTGCCGCGACGGCCCTCGCCGCAGCACCGCTGCGCTCCGCACTCCCGATCCCCGTCCCGTCGGCGGACGCCCCGGCCGCGACCGCCCGGCCCGCCAGGCCCCAGCCTGCGAGCACCCCGCAGTCGAACGCCGCACCGGCGCACACCCACACACCGGCCGGCCCGACGAGCCCACCGCCCCGGGCGACCGGTCGCTGACCACCGTCTCCGCCCGGCCCCGATCGCCCGGCACCCTGCGCATGCCGGCGATCACCAGTCCTCGCCAGTCCCCCGAGTCCCTGCCCATGACCGTCCGGCCTGGACCACCCGTCCCCGACCCCGACCCAGGCCCGCTACCGCCGGAGCCGGCCCGCCTCAGTCGCCGTGGTGCGGCGGCCGCTGGCTCAGGTACCAGTCCAGGCCGCGCCCGGAGCCGGATTCGCCCCAGCCGGTGTCCGTGTCGTCACTGGTCTGCCGGCTCAGCGGATCCTTGAAGACGAGCTTGGCCGCCTTCGTGGCGGCGGCCGTCCGCTCGGCCTCCGGGGTCGGCACCGTCTCCGGCTCCGCCTGCTCGTCCTGTCCTGCCATCGCCCTGCCTCCGCCTGTGGATCGTGACATCCAGCCTAGGGCCTGTCGTCGAACCCCCTTCTGCTCGCCGACGCCAGGCCCCAGGACGCCCGACAGGGGCCGGGCCACGACGGCCCGACCCCTACCCGACCAACCCGGCGGCCGGCGTCCCGGCTCACTGCTCACTGCTCACTGCTCACTGCTCACTGCTCACTGCTCACTGCTCACTGCTCACTGCAAGGCGACCGGACTGCTTCGACTCAGCCGAGCTCGGCCCTGAGGAAGTTGGCGCCGTTGTAGGAACCCCAACCAGTCACCTTGTCGTAGCCGACGCCCGCGCTGTACGCCCCGTTGCTGCCGGACTTCACGTCGTGGAAGGCCGAGGAGTAGGAGCCGGAGGAGGCCAGGTTGTAGATCGTGCCGTTCGCGAACCCGAAGGAGGGCTTGCCCTTGGCCGCCGCCTCACTGTTGTAGACCGCCGCGAAGGCCGCCCAGTTCGGCGCCGCCGCGCTGGTGCCGCCGTACTCCGCCCAGGCTCCCTGGGTGTAGACCGCCCAGCCGCTGGACGGGTCAGCGTCGGCCGCCACATCCGGCACGGCACGGTTCCCGGTGCTGTTCACCGAGGTCTGGTAGCTCGGCGTGGTGAAGTACGAGGACACCCCGCCACCGCTCCCGGACCAGGCGGTCTCCTTGCTCCAGGCCCCCGAGGACAGGCTGAGCGTGGTCCCGCCGGTACCGGTGACGTACGGGTCGGAGGCCGGGAAGTCGACCGAGGTGCCACCGTTGCCGGCGTCGTCGGAGCCGCTGTCGCCGGAGGCGGCGAAGACCGACTGCCCCTGGGCTGCGGCCTCCTTGAGGTCGGCGTCCACCGCGACCCGGTTGCTCGGGGTCTCGCCGGCCTCGTAGGTGCCCCAACTGCTGGAGATCACCGGGACGTTGTCACTGACCAGCTTCGCGTAGAGAGCGATCTCGCCGGCGTCGCTGTTCGGCGCCTCGTAGACCTTGACCGCGGCACCGGGCGCCAGCGCCTGCACGACCTCGATGTCGAGCTCGACCTCGTCCTCGCCGGACAGGTCGGTGGTCCCGCCGCTGACCTTGACCACGGCCGGGGTGGGCGGGGTCAGCTTGAAGTACCTGTCGTAGGTCGTGATGTTCGACTGCTTGAAGGCCGAGAACTCGACCAGGCCGACGGTCGAACCCTTGCCGGTGTAACCGGCGCTGATGGAGGAGGTGAGGTTGTACGCGGAGCGGGCGGAGGTCGGGTTCAGCCCGGTCGGCGCCTTGGGCGTCGCGTCCGGAGTGACCGCCGGAGTGGCCTTGGCGGTGTGCTGGCTGTACTTGGCGTAGTTGTTCAGGCCCGAGACGTCGGTCACCACGGCGGCGATGTCGGCCGGCAGCACCGGAGCCGACGTGTTGGCGAAGTAGCTGCGACCGTCCTGGCTGTCCCGGTAGTTCGCGAGGTTGGTGCCGAAGGCCTTCTGCACCTGGGCGGCCGTGCCACTCGCCTCGACCGTGAGGCGGTTCGCGCTCACCTGGCCGACCTGCAGGCCCTGGGACGCCAGGTACGCCGAGACCTTGGCCACCGTCTGCGGGCTCGCGCCGAAGCGGTCCGCGAACTGGTCCACAGTCAGGTAGTTCTTGTAATCGGCGGACTGCGGGTTCGTCACCTGGGCGAGGAAGGCGTCCAGGCCGGCCTGGTCCCGCTGCGTGAGACTGACCGCCACGGATATCTGCTGCCCGGCCGCGACCGCCCCGGTCTGCACCGAGTGGTTCACGGCGGCCACGACGTCCCCACGCAGCGAGGCGAGGGGCTGGGCGGCGGGCTGCGCGGCGAGGGCAGGGGTGGCGGCGAGGGCGATGATCGGCAGGGGCGCGGCGAGCAGCCCGATCACGGGCCTGATGCGGGACTTCACTGATGTCCTCCTGGGACGGAAGCGTTCGGCCACGGACACCTGAACCACCGGAAGTTGGGGTCGGTCGGGCTGGGCGCCGTGGCCGGCTGGGGTCGATGGCTTCACGCTAGATTTGTCGAGGCATCATCAAAAGAGGGGTATCCCCTGCATCCCGTGTGACGGCCCGGTGTCCGCAGGTGTCGGGGAGTGTCCGAAAGCCCGCAGTTGCCCGCAGTCCTGGACACGCTGACGCGCGCTCGTACTGCCCGGAACACCGTGACGCGGGCTCAGCCGTAGCTGTAGGCGGCGAGGGCGCGGGCGAGGGCGGCCCGCGAGCGCACGCCGAGTTTGCGGTAAACGCGCGAGAGTGTGCCCTCCACGGTCTTGACGCTGACGAAGAGCGCGGCGGCCACCTCGCGGTTCGTCGCGCCATCGGCAGCCAGGCCCGCCATGCGGTGCTCACTCGCCGTCAGCAGGCCGCCGTCCGAGCCCGGAGTGCCGACCGTCTGGTCGAGCCGTTCCAACTCCCTTTCCACCCGCGCGAGCAGCGGAACCGCCCCCGCTGTGACACAGAGCTCGCGCGCCTCCAGCAAGGCGGCCCGCGCGGCCGGCCGATGGCGCAGCCGCCGCTCCACCGATCCGAGAGCGACCAGTGTCCGCGCGGTCTCCAGGGCCGCACCCGTGTCGCGTAGCCGCTCCGTCGCGGTCCGCAGCAGTGCCACCGCCTCCCGCCCACTCCCCACCGCCGCCTGCGCCACACCCGCCGCCCGCTCCAGGGCGGGCGCCTCGGGCAACTTCCGGCTGCGCAGCACCTGTTGTCCCTCGCCCAACAGCTCGGTCGCCGCCGTGTGCTCGCCCAGCACGGTCAGCCCCTCCACCAGCGCAGCCAGCCGGCGCAGGGCGGCCGGCTCCGCCGCGCCGCTCGCGCCGTCGAGCCGACGTGCCTCCTGAAGCACCTCGACGCCGGCGGCCGTGGTCGCCACGTCTCCCTGCAGCAGCGCGGCCTCGCCCGCCAGGCCGAGCGCGCGGACCTGGTGCCAGTCGTCGCCGACCGTTGCCCACTCGGCCGCAGCCCGTCTCGCGAACGCGGCCGCGCGCTCGGCGCTGCCGCCGACGAGCTCGGCGGACGCGACGGCGAGCAGCGCCGGCCCCTGCTCGGGTGTCAGCACGCTCCCGGGCGCGGCGAGCGGTTCGCCGCGGGCGGCCATCAGCTCCTGGAGGCTGCCGGCCACGGTCAGCGCCGCGGCGCCGTCGCCGAGCGCCGCGTGCGCGCTGGTCAGCGCGGTGAGAAGCGGGACGGAGTCGGCGGCTTGGGCGAGTTCGGAGAGGAGCGAGGGGCTGGGGTACCAGGGGGTGCGGTGTGAGGGGGTGCGGTGTGGGGAGTTGGAGCCTGAAGAGTTGGGGTGTGAGGGGTTCGGGTGTGAGGAGTTGGAGTGTGGCGGGATGCTGGGGTCCGCGAGGGCTGCGCTCTGCTGCTCGGTGGCTTCGGCGAGCAGGGCGGCCATCGCCGGGCGTATCCGGTCCGGGCGGTCGAGCTCCAGCTCGGCGGTGAGCAGCAGTCGGCGCAGCGTCCGGCGTTCGTGGCGACGGTCGACGCGGGCGACCAGCGTGCCGGCCTCGTCCAGCGCGAGCGCGGCGAGGCCGGGTTCACCGCTGCTGGTCCGGGCGAGCGCGAGTTGTGCGAGTGCGGCGGCCTGCCGAGCGGGGTCGCGCACGGGGAGGCTCGCGGCCTGCCGCACGGCTTCCTGGGCGGCTTCCTGGGCATGGACGACGTGACCGAGCAGGAGTGAGCGCCTCGCCGACCAGAGCTGGAGGTCTGCTTCGAGTGCCGGATGGCGGGTCGGCGCGGTCGCCAGCTCGGCGAGGCCGACCGTGATCAACTCGCCGAGGCCGGCGAGTGCCTGGCCGGCGCAGCACAGGAGCACGAGGCGCGCGCGTGCCCGCAGTTCGGGCAGCGAGGTGGTGCTCGGCGGCGGGACGGGCGCGATCGGGGCAGCGGTGAAGGTGGCGGCGGACCCGGGCATCGCTTCGCCCGGGGCGGCGGACACCGGTGAGTGGCAGGCGACGGGAAACGACGGCAGCGGCGGGAGTGCCGGGAGCGGCAGGTTCGGCGGCGGGGCGGGCGGCTCCGCGGGGCCGGCGGATGGCGCCAGGACGTACTCGGCCAACGCGCGTGCTGCCGAACGGTGCTGGGCCGCGGCGGCGTACTCGGCCGCGATCAGCAGCTGCGCGGCCAGGACGTCCGGCATCGGCTCCGGCTGCGGCCCGGCGGGAGCCGGGGCGGTGGCGGACTCGGCTCGGGGGCGCTGGAGTTGCCGCGCCGCCAGCAGTGCGAGGTGGTACGCCGTGGCGGGGTAGCCGCAGGCGTGTGCATGCGCGGCAGCCGCCGTGAGGGTGGCGGCGTCCGCAGGATCCGGGCGGCCGGAGTGCCCGAGGGCGCGCAGCCGAGCGCGTTCGACGGGGTGGTCGGCGCCGGCGGCGAGCGCGTCGCGGGCCAGGGCCAGCTCGGCCGGCGAGGCCTCGGCGAGCAGGACCACACGGACCAGCGGGTCGGAGAAGGCCAAGAGGCCGGAGGAGGCCGGCAGGCCGCCGGCGGGGTCGGCCGGCTCCAACAGACCGGCGTGCAGGGCACGGTCGAGCTGGGCGAGCGGGATGCCGGCCGGCGTCGGCCGGGCGGCGACCGCGACCAGCAGCAGCGCGTGGCGCTCGGCCGCCGTGAACCCGCGCAGCCGGTCCAGCACCAGCGCCCGGGACCGGGCGGGGACGGCCTGCGGTCCACCGTCGGCAAGCCGGAACCCGGCTCGGGCCAGATCGAGCGCGTGGCGCGGGTTCCCGGCGGCCGTCTGCTGCACGTCACGCAGCAGCGCGACCGGCAGCGGCCCGCCGCGGTCGGCGGCGAGCAGCGCGGCGACCGCGGTCGGTGCAAGCGGGCGGAGCGGGAGTTCGACGGTCTCGGCGGGCAGCGGTGAGGCGGCGAACGCGGCCGAGCACGGCGCGGTGGCCAGCACGCGAATTCCCGCCCCGCTGCCCGAGTCGGCCACCGCACGGGCCCCCGCAGCGCCCCTCGCGCCGGCCGTGATGTCGCCGCCGGACAGAGCGCCGCCGGACGACGCGGCGCCGCGGCGGCGGAGCACGAAGCGCAGCGCCGCCGCGCTCGGCGGGTCCAGCCACTGGACGCCGTCCAGCACGAGCAGCACGCCGCGCTCACCCGCGAGGGACTGCAGCAGGTGCAGCAGCCCCACCCGCAGCGCGAGCCGGTCCGCGCCGCCGACCGGCGGCCGGCCGCGCAGCAGCGCGGACTCCAGTGCCGCGCGCGGCACTTCGGGGACGGCCGCGAGGTCCAGGCCGCGCAGCAGGTCACCGAGCGCCACGTACGGCAGCTCGCGCTCCTCCTCGACCGGCGCGCAGCGCAGCACGACGGGTCCGGTCCCCGACGCGTCCGGCCCCGCCTCCGCCCGCGCGACGGCCTCGGCCAGTGCGCTGCGGCCGATCCCGGCCGGCCCGGTGAGCAGCACCGCCCCGGTGCCGCGAAGCGCCGTCCGAGCGGCGTCGATCTCCCGCTCGCGCCCCCAGAGGCCGTAGTGGCTGTGGCAACCGTCCACCAGGCCGTGCCGCATGAGTCGGGCCCCCTCCGTCGGCCGCGCCACCGGCCTCCGCAGGCCGCGGCCGGTCCGGCCGCAGCGCCACCGCAGCGCGCACGGGGGCAGCCGGACGGCAGGCCGAAGCGCAGCTGCGACGCGGCTCCAGCGCGCTGATATGCAGATGTGCAGACATCTCAGCCCGTGCCCGACGGTCCGTCAATAACGCGGAGCGGATAACTGTGCGAGTGCAATCAGGCGTTCACGCGCATGCGACCAGGAGTGACGGGCCGAAACGAGGAAGGCCCGGGTCCCGTGTGGTGAACGGGACCCGGGCAGCCGACCGGGATGTCCGGCGAGCTCGCGGTCAGACGCTCTCGCCTTCAGGCGGCCCGACTGTCAGGCGGCCTCGAAACCTGCGTGATCGGCGATCTTCTTCAACTCGGCCAACGCGTGCTTCTCGATCTGGCGGATCCGCTCGCGCGTCAGCCCGTGTTGCTTGCCGACCTCGGTCAGGGTCCGCTCACGGCCGTCCTCCATGCCGTAGCGGGAGCGGATGATCGAGGCGGTGCGGTCGTCGAGGCGGCCGATCAGGTCGTCCAGCTCCTCACGGCGGAGCATGACCATCACGGCGTCCTCGGGCGAGACCGCGCCGGTGTCCTCGACCAGGTCGCCGAACTGGGTCTCGCCCTCGTCGTCGACCGCCATGTTGAGGCTGACCGGGTCACGGGCCCAGTCCAGCACGTCCTTGACCCGGGCCTCGGTGGTGTCCAACTCGGCCGCGACCTCGGCCGGGTCGGCCTCACGGCCGAGCTCCTTGGACTTCTCGCGCTGGACGCGCCGGATCCGGCCCAGCTCCTCCACCAGGTGAACGGGCAGCCGGATCGTCCGGGACTGGTCGGCGATCGAGCGGGTGATCGCCTGCCGGATCCACCAGGTCGCGTAGGTCGAGAACTTGAAGCCCTTCGCGTAGTCGAACTTCTCGACCGCGCGGACCAAGCCGGCGTTGCCCTCCTGGATCAGGTCGAGCAGCGGCAGCCCACTGCGCGGGTAGCGGCGGGCGACGGCGACGACCAGGCGCAGGTTGGAGCGAATGAAGACGTCCTTCGCCCGCTCGGCGTCGGCGGCTATCACCTCCAGCTCCTCGCGGCTGGTCCCCTCGGGCAGCGCCGTGCCGCTCGCGGCCTCCTCCAACAGGTGCTGGGCGTAGACGCCGGCCTCGATGCGCAGCGACAGCTCGACCTCCTCGGCGGCATCGAGGAGGGGGGTCCTGGCGATCTCGTCGAGGTACATGCCGACCAGGTCGCGGTCGGCTTCAAGGTTGGTCGGGCGGGCCGTACGAGTCCGGTCGGCCCTGTCGCGAACGACGGCACGGGTGGCCATGCTTGCTCCCTTGCTGATGATGCCCGGGTCTGCTCTCGGCGACGACGACGCCTCCTTGTACTGCGGGACCCCGGGGGCCTCGCACGTAACAATCCAACGTGCAGAATCCGGACAACATTCCCAAGTCGCTCAGATTCCTGCCGACATGCAGTATCCTGCACGTTTTCACGATGAAATTGGACGGTCCGTGACCGATCGAGCACCTGCTGTGGCCCGATCGGCAACTCCGGACCGGTGCGCGGTCACCGGCCACGAAACCGGTGAACCCCTACGCATTTCGGCCAACGTCCGACGCAAACGAATCGATCCCGGCGATCCATACGCCGTGCCCGCACAAAAGATGCGAAATCGCGATGCGTCACCTGCCGGTTCGACTCACGTCACTGGGAAGGTGTCAGCCATGCACCTGACCAGCGTCCCCGACAGCCACAGTGAGCCCCAGCGGCCCACGCTGCACGCCCGGCTCCCCCGCTACGCCGCGGTGGCCGTCGGCGCGAGCGCGCTCTTCGGCGTGCTGCTGGCACTGATCGAGCACCACTGGGGCCCGCTGGCCACCCTGGACGGCGACTGGACGGCCGCGCTGCACGGCCTCGCCCGCCGGCACGCCGCCTGGGCCGCCTCGATGCAGACCATCACCACGCTCGGCGGCCCGACCGTGATGCGCGCGCTGCTCGCGCTGGCGGCCGCCTGGCTCTGGGCGATCGGCGCCCGGACGCTGGCCGGCTGGACGGCGGCACAGGCACTGGTCGGCTGGGGGGTGGAGGCCGCGGCGCAGGCACTGGTCGGCCGCCCCAGGCCGAGCTTCCCCGACCCGGTGGCCCAGGTGGCCGGCCCGGGTTTCCCGTCCGGGCACGCGATGACCGCGGCGATCACCGCGGCGACGCTCGTCGCGCTGGTCTGGCCCCGGGCCGAGCGGTCGGTGCGGATCGTCTGCTGCACGCTGGCCGGCCTCGGGGTCCTGCTGGTCGGCTTCACCCGGATGGCACTGGGCGTGCACTGGCCCAGCGATGTGCTCGGTGGCTGGTTCCTGGCGGTGGCGGTCCTCGGCGGCACCACGGTCGCCGTCGAGCTGTGGCGGCCCGGCGCGCTCTCCCGGGACGTCCGCCGGGTCGACTGGCGCACCAGGCCGCGGGTGCAGAGCGTGCTCGCGAGCTCGGTCCCGTTCCCGGGGCTGCCGGTACCGACCGAGCCGACCGAACCGGACGCGCCGGCCGATCTCGGCGAGCTCAGCGAGATCAGCGATCTCGACGAGCTCGCCGAGTTGCCCGAACTGACCGAGCCGTCCGGACCGCTCGGCGCACGGCAGTTCGACACCCATCGAACTGACGCCTCGTGAGATACCTCACACGAGTGATCCACAACCGTGGTGGGAGGGAAGCGGACAGTATCGTACGACCCCTGCCACTCCCTCCCCAGCCGTTCCAATCCCACGCAAAGGCTGGCAAAACGGGCGCCTAATCAGCAGGTCGCGGCCGCCCGGAGCACCGCCCGCCCGCCCGGCTACGCCGCCGGAGATCTCTGCCACATGGCACAGGGCTCCCCATGAAGTGCCTGGATACGGCAAACTGCTCCGATTGGGTATACCCATGCCCAGCTCGGCGTTCCCGAGCACGACAGCTCGGCGGCAGCCCCGCCGCAGCACCTGCCCAGGCACCGAGCGACGGGGGTCCGATGACCACGCACACGGCGGGTGAGCCGTACGGTTCGTACGGCCCGCCCGAGTCGTACGGGTCGGCTCAGCCGTACCCGGCGCCGCCGTCGCAGGGTCAGGTGGATCCGGGCGGTCAGGGTGGTCCGGGCGGACAGCCGCAGGCGTACCAGCCGAACTACCCGTACAACGAGCCGCCGCCGGGCTACGGACAGCCGCAGGGCCCGTACCCGCAGCCGGGCTACCAGGAGCACCCGCACCCCGGCCAGCAGTACGCGGGCCAGCAGTACGCCGAGCAGCCGTACCCGGATCAGCCCTACCCCGAGCAGGCCTACCAGCAGCAGCCCTACGGCCAGGACGGTCAGCAGCAGGCCTACGGCGCCGACCAGCCCTACCACGTCTCGCAGCCGTACCAGCTGCCGCCGGACTACGGCATGCCGCAGCTCTACGGCGACCCGCCGACCATGTCGCTGCGGACCATCCCCGCGCAGGGCTTCGGCCCGGCCGCCGGCTACGCCCCGCCGGGCGCCGGCCAGCTGCCCCAGCAGCGCGAGGGCGGCACGGCACCCGCCAAGACCGAGAAGTCCGAGGAGGCGACGGCCGGGCGCAACGGGCTGATCATGGCGATCGGCACGCTGGCCTCGCGCGGGCTCGGCTTCGTGCGCAGCGCGGTGCTGGTCGCCGCCCTGGGCACCGGGCCGCTGGGGAGCGCGTTCAACGTCGCCAACACGCTGCCCAACGTGGTCTTCGTGATGCTCATCGGCGGCGCGCTCAGCTCGGTCTTCGTGCCCGAGCTGGTCCGGGCCGCGAAGACCCACGAGGACGGCGGCGTCGCGTACACCGACCGCCTGCTCACGCTCTGCACGGTCGCGCTGGTCGCGCTGACCCTGGTGGCGGTCATCGCGGCACCGCTGCTGGTGACCGTGTACGCCTCGGACTGGACCGGCGCGCAGCGGGACCTGACCGTGGCGCTGGCCCGCTTCTGCCTGCCCGAGATCCTCTTCTACGGGCTCTTCACGCTGCTCGGGCAGGTGCTCAACGCGCGCGGCAGGTTCGGCGCCATGATGTGGGCCCCGGTGCTGAACAACGTCGTGGCGATCGTGGTCTTCGGCCTCTACATCGTGATCGGCGGCCAGGCCCAGTCGGCCGGCAAGGTCACCTCGGGCCAGACGCTGCTGCTCGGCATCGGCACGACGCTGGGCGTCGTCGCCCAGGCGCTCGGTCTGCTGCCCTCGCTGAAGGCCGCCAAGTTCCGCTGGCGCCCGCGCTTCGACTGGCGCGGCGCGGGGCTGGGCGCTCCGCTACGCGCGGCGACCTGGGCACTGCTGCTGGTGGTGGTGACCCAGGTGGCCTTCACCGAACTCACCTCGCTGACCACGAGCGTCGATGAGCTGGGCCAGAAGATCGGCCTGCTCGGCGTCGGCAACGCGGCCTACTCGAACGCGTACCAGCTGTTCGTCGTGCCGCAGGGCGTGATCACGATCTCGCTGGTCACCGCGATCCTGCCGCAGATGTCCCGTGCGGCGACCGAGGGCAACCTGCCGAAGATCGGGGCCGACCTGGCCCGGGTGCTGCGGAACTCGGCCGCCATGATCATTCCGGCGACGGTGCTGTTCATCGCGTTCGCCGGCCAGATCACCCACCTCGCCTACGGCTACGGCAGCCACCAGGGCGTCGGGCTCGCGGTGATCTCCGACGCGCTGCTCGCGTTCGCCATCGGCATCCCGTTCTTCTGCGCGCAGTACGCCCTCGCCCGCGGCTTCTACGCGATGGGCGACGCCCGCACGCCGTTCTGGCTGACCGTGGTCGCCTCCGGCGCCAACGTGCTGCTCTCCTACCTCGCCTACCTCGTGCTCAGCCCGCGCTGGATCGTGGTCGGCATGGCCGCCGCGCAGAGCGTGGCCTGCGTGATCAGCGTGGCGATCACCGGGTGGGCCCTGGCCAGGCGCCTGCGCTCGCTGCCCTCGGCTCCCGAGGACCCGGAGAAGCGGGCCCAGGTGATGCGCGCCGCGCTGAAGAGTCCGCTGCAGAGCGGGCTGGACGGCCGCCGGGTCTTCGGGCTGCACCTGGGCCTGCTGCTCGCCTGCCTGCCCGGTGCGCTGGTCGGGCACTTCCTCGGCGGCGCGGTGGCCGGGGCGCTCGGCGGCCAGTTCTTCGGCAACCTCTTCGGCCTCGGGATCGGCTCGCTGCTCGTGCTGGGCTCGCTCTTCGTGCTGGCGAAGCCGCTCGGGGCCGCCTCGGTCGTCGCCCCGCTGGCCCGCAAACTGCGGCTGCCGTACCCGCAGGCGCCGGAGCCGAGCGGTCGGCGACGCCGGCACTGATCGGCTCGGGACGTCGGCGGATCCACTCGGGACGTCGGCGCTGAGTAGGGTGATCGGACATGACGATCTCGCATGCCTCGACCTCTCATGTCCCGGGCCCGCTCCGCTCCGCCCTGCCGCTCCATCCGCTCAGGATCGCCGCCGCCCAGGCCGCGCCGGTCCGCGGTGACGTGGCCGCGAACGTGGCGCAGGCCGCCGGGCTGATCCGGCAGGCGGGCGCGGCCGGGGTGCGGCTGCTGGTCTTCGCGGAGAAGTTCCTGACCGGCTACGAGCCGGAGCTGATCGCCTCCGACCCGGCCCGCTACACGGTGACCGAGGACGACCCGCGGCTGGCGCCGATCGCCGCCGCCTGCCGGGAGACCGGGACGGCCGCGGTGGTCGGCGCGGCCACCCGGGCGGCCGACGGGCTGCACATCTCGGCGCTGGTCTTCGGCGGCGACGGCGTCGTGGTGACCCGGTACGACAAGCAGCACCTGTTCGGCGCGGAGCCGAAGATCTTCCAGCCGGGCGCGGCCGGTTGCACGCTGGAGCTGGACGGCTGGCGGCTCGGCCTGGGGATCTGCTACGACTCCGGCTTCCCCGAGCACGCCCGGACGGCGGCGCTGGACGGCTGCCACGCGTACCTGGTCGGCGCGCTCTTCGGGGTCGGCGGCGGGCGCCGGCAGGCCCGGGTCTGGTTCCCGGCACGGGCGATGGACAACACGGTCTTCACGCTCATGGCCAACCACGTCGGGCCGACCGGCGGCTGGCAGACCTGCGGGCACAGCGGCGTCTGGGGACCGGACGGGAACCAGCTGGCCGAGCTGGGCGAGACGGACACCGGGCTCGCCATCGCCGAGCTCGACCCCGCGCTGCTGCGCGCGGCACGGGCGGACCTCACGATGCTCGCGGACATCGCCGAGCGGGACGCCGGCATCGCCGGGCTGCCCAGGTCGCAGCACCGCCTCGCCTAGGGTCCGTCCGGCCCTGACGGCTCAGGCGGCTCAGGCGGAGCCGCAGAGCAGCGCCGCCCGCAGGTCGAGCCGGTCGTCGAGCCGGCCGAGATCGCGGGCGGTCAGCTCCTCGATCCGGCGCACCCGGTAGTGGACCGTGTTCACGTGCACGTGCAGGGCCTCGGCGGTGCGGGCCCAGGAGCAGTCGTGGTCCAGGAAGGCGACCAGCGTCGCGAGCAGCGTGCCGCCGGTGTTCCGGTCGTGCTCGGCCAGCGGGTCCAGCAGGCGACGGCGGAACGCTCTCGCCACCTCCGCCGGGATCCCGCGGACCAGTGCGGCCAGCGAGTCCAGCTCGGTGCTGGCCCCGACCGAGCAGCCGGCACCGGCGGTCGCCGCGGCCGCGTCCAGCGCGTACCGCGCCTGGCGCAGGCCGGCCACCAGCTCGGCCGGTGGGCGCAGCGTGCGCGGCCCGACCCCGGCGCGCAGCAGGTGCCGGGCGGGCAGCCGGGCCTGCAGCCGCGGCCAGACCTCGCGCAGCCCGGCCGCCAGCTGCGCAGGGTCCTCGCAGACCGCGACGCCCACCGCCCGGCCCTGCTGGTCCGCGCCGACCGCGAACGCGTCGGTGTGCACCGACCGCAGCGCCTCCGCGAGCGCCTCGGCGGCCCAGGGGGCGTCCAGGCCGTCGATCCGGGCGGCCAGCGGGACGAGCGAGGCCCCGGCCGGCAGCCCGCAGGCGGCCAGCGCCTCGGCGAGCTCGGCGGGGCGGCCGGCGGGCTCGCCGGTGAGCAGCGCCGCGAGCCGGGCACCCGCCCGGCGACGGTCCGCGGCCTCGCCGCGGCTGCGGGTCCACAGCGTGGCCAGCACGTCGGCCAGGCCGTGCAGCACCGCTGCCCGGCCCTGGTGGCCAGGCCCGAGGTGCGGGTAGAGGTACCAGCCGTCGAACGGCGTCTCGCCGCCCTCCCCCACCGGCAGCGCGAGCACCGCGCCGACCGCGGGCTCCTCACCGCCGGGGCTGGGCAGCGCACGGCGGACCGCCTCCGGGTCGGGATCGGCCGCGCCGGTCGAGGTGGCGATGGTCCGGCCCGACGAGGAGACCAGTGAGCAGGGGCCGCAGCCGATCCGGGAGACCGCCCGGTCCAGCACCACGGCTGCCGGCGCGCCCGAGTACATCAGCTCGACCAGTTCCCGCCGGACGCCCTCCGGCACCGCCGCCGTCTCCGCGGCCCCGGATCTCAGGTCGCCCCAGAGCCTCAGGTAGACCCGGTCGGTGACGGCCCGGAAACTGGTCCCGGCCGGGACGGACAGCAGCGGTATCGCGTGCACCCGGCAGGCCTCGACCAGCCCGGCCGGCACCTCGCCGTGGGTCCCCTCGCCGGCCAGCAGCGCGGCCACCCCGGCGCTGCGCAGCGAGGTCGCGAAGCGCAGCGCGAGCGCCTGGGCGGCCGGGTGGTCCGGCTGCCACCAGACCAGGCCGGAGAGCACCAGCTCACCCGGCTGCAGGTACCGGGCCGGGTCCTGCAGATCGGTCGATGTGACGCCCGTGACCGGGCGATCGAGCAGTTCCGGGGTTCCCCAGGCCAGCTGCAGGCGCAGCTCCGGCACCTCCAAGAGGTCTCCGACGATCATCCGCTGCTCCTCGTGCCGCGCGCCGAAAGCCGACGCTGCACCCGGCCGGCCCTCTTATCAGCCAGGGATTCAGGTGCACAGGCATCGTAAATGCAAGGCCTGAAGCCCAGAAGCCCCTTTTTTCGATCATCCACATGCCGGACTCCGCGAGCCGCAGCACCGGGGAAACGGCCATGCCGCCTCCCCGACGGTGAGTAGCACTGGATCACCATCAGCGTAGCGAAGTTGACATGCCCTCGGACCGGATCGGCCCCCCGCTCGACCCGACCCCGAGCCGCGCGGCAGCGGAACGGCAGGACAGTCCGCAGCGCATCGACAGCGCATCGACGGCGCAATCGACGGTGCGTCAGGTCGGCGGAACGACAAAGGGCCAGTTCTCGAAGGATCACCTTCGCGAACTGGCCCTCAACGCGTCACGCGCCATGTCTGGCTCTGTGCCCCAGGCAGGATTCGAACCTGCGACACCAGCTTTAGGAGAGCTGTGCTCTATCCCCTGAGCTACTGGGGCAAGGGACCGAAGACAGCGTAGCGGATCACACCGACGGAGTCCGCTTCCACCGCCACCCCGCCCCCGGACTGCGCCGTCGGGGCGCCGGGCCGGAAGGTCACGGGCGGATACCAAGCCTCGGTGGATCGATACCCACCCCTTGACTGTGGCAGGTGGCAGCCGCTGTCATGTGGCGAATCGTTGGAATCAGTTCGTTTCTGATTGCTTGTCGAATTCGCTCAACGGAGAGCCAACACATGTACACAAAACGCCGCCGTCCTGCGGCAGTCCTGGCCGGCCTGCTGGTCGCGCTGAGCCTGACGGCCTGTTCGAGTGGGCCGCAGGGAGGCGGCGGGGACGGCATCGCCAAGGCGACGGGGGCGATCTCGCTCACGTACCTGCAGAAGCAGGCCGACCAGGGCTACTTCGTCGACGAGGCGGCCGGGGCCAAGGCCAGGGCGGCGCAGCTGGGGGTCGCGCTCAAGATGGTGGATCTGGGCAGCGACTCCGGCAAGGCGGTCACCGAGGTCAAGGCAGCCGTGGCCCGGCACGACCAGGGGGTGATCATCGTGGCGCCCGACCCCTCCGTCGGGCCGCAGGTCACCCAGGTCACCAAGGCCGCGGGGACGGCACTGCTCGGATCGGACGACGAACTCTGCTCGGCCAATGCGGATCCAGGAGCCTGCGCGCACCAGGACCTGGTGCCCCGGGTCGGGTTCAGCGGCGAGCAGATCGGCGACCAGCTCGGGCAGCGGGCCGCGAAGGAGTACCAGCAGGCCGGCTGGGCGGCGGCGGACACCCGGATCATCTCGGCCTGGGAGCAGGACGTGACGGTCTGCGGCGACCGGGTCAACGCGGCCGGGGAGGCGTTCTTCACGGTGGCCGGGCAGCTGCGCACGCTGGACGTGGACACCGACAACTCGCAGGCCGGCGCGCGGAAGCAGGTGGCCCTGACGATCAGCGCCAACCCCGGCGTCAAGCACTGGATCGTGCTGGGCTGCAACGACGAGAACGTCCAGGGCAGCCTGGACGCGCTGCAGGCCGCCGGAGTCGGTGCCGGGGACGTGATCGGGATCGGCATGGGCGGCTACCTGGCCTGCAAGGACTGGAGCGGCGGCGGACCGACCGGCATGCGGGCCGCGCTCTACATCAGCGGCGCGGACGTCGGCGCGCTGGCGGTGCAGACCATGGTGGACAAACTGCGCGGCGGAAAGGCCTTCCCCGCCGAGTCGTTGGCGCCGACGACCATGGTGGATCCGAGCAACTGGCAGTCCTCAGGCCTGAAGTGCAGCTGACCCACGGCAGCGGACGGTGGCCGTCATCGCTTATCCGTTGTTGATCGACGGCGGCTACCGTCCGGTACGTGAACAGCCGGAGCATGAACGAGACGATCAGCGCACCGCCGGAGTGGTGTGAGGGCAGCGACCTGGACAACTTCGTCGCACTGCTGAACGGACTGAAGGAGTCACTGGCGGCCGAGGCCCCCCGGGCCGACCAACCGGGTGGCCGATCGGCGACCGACCCGACATTCTGAACTATCCGGTTGGTTTGTCATTCGGCTACCCTCCCCCCATGGCCGAGACACCCAAGGGTCAGCTGACCCGCACCAAGCTGCTGGAAGCCGCCCAGCGGGAGTTCTCCGAGTACGGGCTGGCCGGCGCCCGCGTCGATCGGATCGCCGAGACCGCGGGCGTCAACAAGCAGCGCATCTATGCCTACTTCGGCAACAAGGAGGCGCTGTTCTCCGCCGTGCTGAGCCGGGTCTACGAGAACATGGGCGCCAGCGTGCCGGTCCCCGACACGGAGGAGGGGCTGCGCGCGTACGTCGGCCAGGCCTTCGACTACCACCGCGAGTCCGACGACCTGGTCCGACTGCTCGCCTGGGAGGGCCTGCACTACCGCGACCGGCCGATCCCGGACGAGGCGGAGCGCGAGGCGTACTACACCAACAAGGCCGCCGCACTGAGCGTCGCGCTCGACATCGACGACCCGGCGGCGGCCGCGCGGGTGCTGATCGCGCTGATCGGGCTGGCCTCCTGGCCGTTCATCGTGCCGCAGCAGCGCCGGCTGATGCTCGGCCCGGAGAGCGACACCGAGGCCGGCTGGAAGCTGCTGCGCGCCACCATCGTCGCGCACGGGCACTCGATCATCGACCGGGTGCTGGAGGGCGGCACCTGAGGCCCACCCGTCGTCAGAGAGCTTTCACAGCAGGGGAGTCCGATCTCATCGGGCTCCCCTGCTGCCGTCTCCTGACATCTTCTCAGAGAAAACCAACTAGATGGTTGTGCGCCGGACCGGATCGGGCTACGTTCGTACCCACCCGAGAAATGGAGACGACCATGGCAACGACCGACTCGGCGCTCGGCACCCGCCCGGGCCCGCCGGCGGACACCGACCCGCGCACCGACCCCCCCGCCCCGCGCCGGGTGTCGCCGCACACCGTGCTGGCCGCCGCGCTGCTCGCGTTCTTCGTGATCTCGCTCGACGGCTCGGTCGTCAACGTCGCGCTGCCGGCGATCGCCGGCAGCCTGCACGGCACCATGGCCGCCCTGCAGTGGATCGTCGACGGCTACACGCTGATGTTCGCGGCCTTCATGCTCTCGGCCGGCACGCTCTCGGACCGGATCGGCGCCAGCCGCGCGTACGCCGTCGGCCTCGCCGCGTTCACCGTCGCCTCGGCCGCCTGCGGACTCGCCCCCGAGCTGGGCACGCTGGTCGTCGCCCGGATGGTGCAGGGTGCGGCCGCCGCGCTGATGGTGCCGGCCTCGCTCGCCCTGATCCGGCAGAACTACGCCGACCCGGGCAAGCGGGCCCGCGCGATCGCGATCTGGACGGCCGCCGGCGCCGTCGCGGTGGCGGTCGGCCCGGTGGTCGGCGGCCTGCTCACCAGCGGGCTGAGCTGGCGGGCGGTCTTCTACCTCAACCTGCCGGTCGGCGTGGTCGGCCTGGCCCTGCTCGGCCGGATCCCCCGCTCCGCCCGCAGCCGGGCGCCGCTCGACCTGCCCGGCCAGCTCTCCGTGGTGGTCTCGCTGGCCGCGCTCACCTACGCCGTGATCGAGGGCGGCCGGGGCGGCTGGGGCAGCGTCAGCGTGCTGGGCACACTGCTGCTGGCGGTCGTCGCGATGGGCGGCTTCGTCGCCGGCCAGGCCCGGCGCAAGCAGCCGATGGTGCCGCTGAGCCTCTTCAGGTCGCGCACCGTGCTGGTCCTGCTGGCGGCCGGCTTCACCCTCAACGCGGTCTTCTACGGCGCCATCTTCCTGCTCGGGATGTACTTCCAGCAGGTGCGCGGCTCCTCGCCGGTGAGCACCGGCGCGATGTTCATCCCGATGTGCGCGCTGATCGCCGTGGTCAACCTGGCCGGCGTCAGGCTGGCCGCCCGCCGGGGTGCCCGGGTGCCGATGACGCTGGGTCAGCTCGCGATGGCCGCCGGGGCGCTGCTGATGCTCACGGTCACCCCGCACAGCCCGATCCTGGTCCCGGTGCTGCTCCTGGTCCCGATCGGCCTCGGCGGCGGGCTCGCGGTGCCCTCACTGACCGCCGCACTGCTGGAGAACATCGACGCCGAACGGGCCGGCACCGCCGCCGCCCTGCTCAACACGAGCCGGCAGGTCGGGAGTTGCCTGGCGGTGGCGGTCTTCGGCGCGCTGATCGCCGACCGCGCCTCGTTCATGAACGGCCTGGACACCAGCTTCGTGGCCTGCACCGTGATGCTGCTGGTCACCGCGGCCGGCACCGCACTGCTGCTGCCGCGGCCGGGGACCCGGAAGGGATGACGAGAAGCGGCACTGACGACAGATCCCGAGCCCCCGCCGCCGGTCACATCGGTCGCGGGGGCTCTGGCATGTCACCGCGAATCAAATACCTTCACAACGGAATGTTAGCCTGCCATCATGGCGCCATGCCCACCGCCGACCTTGGGAGACTCGCGCGACCATGACCGTGCTCCAGGAGCGCCCCGTCGCCCAGTCCCAGCCCGGACCAGCGCCTGCCAAGATACCCGCGCGGGGTCGACTCAGTGCTCGTGAGCGGATCGAACTCCTGCTGGACGAAGGGTCGTTCACCGAGCTCGACGCACCGCTCCGCAGCCGCGCGGGCGGACTGGAGCCGGCGCCGAGGCGGCCGTACGCCGACGGCCTGGCGGCCGGCTGGGGCACCGTGCACGGCAGGACCGTCTTCACCTACGCGCACGACCTCCAGGACTTCCGCGGTGCCCACGGCGAGGCGCACGCGGCCAGGATCCACCAGCTGATGGACCTCGCGCTCGCCGCCGAAGCCCCGCTGGTCGGTCTGAACGACGGTGGCGGCAGCCGGAACCGGGACGGCGCCTCGGGCCTGGCGGGCTACGGCGGGATCCACACCAGGAACGTGCTGGCCTCCGGCGTCATCCCGCAGATCAGCGTGCTGCTCGGCCAGTCCGGCGGCGGCGCGGCGGACTCCCCCGCGCTGACCGACTTCGTCTTCACGGTGCGCGGCGGCGCCCGGCTGTACGCCGTCGGATCCGACACGGCGTCAGCGGTGAGCGGTGGGCGGGTCCACCGGAGCGGACTCGACGCGTCCGGCGGGGCCGGGTCCGGGGCCGACCGGCGCACCACCGTCTCCGAGGTGGCCGCCGCGTACGACGACGAGACCGGCTGCCTGCGGGACGTGCGCCACCTGCTCTCGCTGCTGCCGGCCAACAACCGGGAGCTCCCCCCGGTCGCGCACACCGGCGACGATCCCGAACGGCGCTGCGCGGCGCTGCTCGACCTGGTGCCGGGCGAGCCCGGCCGGGCGTACGACATGCGCCGGGTGATCGGGGAGATCGTCGATGACGGCGCGTTCTTCGAGATCCGGCCCGGCTGGGCGGAGAGCCTGATCTGCGCGCTGACCCGGCTCGACGGGCAGGTGGTCGGGGTCGTCGCCAACCAGCCTGCCGTGCCGGGCGGCGCACTGGACGGCGCACTGGACAGCAGGGCGGCCGAGAAGGGCGCCCGCTTCGTGCGGTTCTGCGATGCCTTCAACATCCCGCTGGTCACCCTGGTGGACCTGCCCGGCCTGCTGCCCGGCAGCGGCGGGGAGACCGGGCAGCGGGCAGGCGGGCCGGAGGCCGGGCAGCAGGACGCCGGGGTCATCCGGCATGGTGCGAGGCTGCTGCACGCGTACTGCAAGGCGAGCGTCCCGCGGATCTCCCTGGTGCTGCGCAAGGCCTACGCCGGTGCGCGCACGGGGGCGGCGGACTCGCGCCCGACCGGCAGCGAGCTCTCGCCCGGCAGCGGCTTCGCGCTCGGCACCGACCTCGCGCTCGCCTGGCCGGCCGAGCCGGCCACCGGGCCCGGTGTCGAGCCGGGTGACGAGCGCATCCGCCCCGCGCGTTGCCCGGCGGACGAGGTCATCGATCCGTGCGACACCCGGTCGGTGCTGATCCGCTCGCTGGCCAGGCTGCGCGCGGTTCACTCCAACACCGCGCACGCCCAGTTGCCCGGCTGCCAGTCCGCGTGATGACCGCCCACGACGCCGCCCGCACCGGCGCGGCCCGGACCGGCCACTCCCTGGAGCGTGCCGCCCTGCCCGACCGGTCCGATGCCCGCTGAAACCGGCCCGGCCGGATCACTCTCCCCGGCCCGCCCGGCCCGCTCAGTCCTCCGTGTCGAGCACGGCCCGCGCGTACACCTCGGCAACCGGCTCCAGCCGGAGCACCCGGTGTGCGGCGATGGTGTGCACGTCCCGCCAGCGGCGCTGGAGTTCGTCGCCCGGGCCGCGGACGTGCGCCCCGCCGACGCGCAGCAGCCGGTCCACCGCACCGAGCAGAAGGTCGCAGGCGACGGCGGCATCACGCTGGTTGCCGGCCACCAGCAGCGGCGTGACCGGCTCGGTGTCCGCGCGCTGCGCGGCCCGGGTCAGCAGCAGTTCGGCCGCGTCGATGTGCCCGGACGCGATGGCCAGTGTCTCGCGCACCGCCGCGCTCTCGTGGTTGGACGGCCCGGCTCCGCGCGGCTTCGCGGCGGCCCAGTCGGCCCACAGCTGAAGTGCCCGGCGGGCGGCGCCCAGCGCGGCGGCGCAGAAGGTGGTGCCGCCCGCCAGGTGCGCGGGGACGATGTGCCGCTCGGTGCGCTGCGGCCGCCCCTCGACCAGCAGCAGGTCGCTCCAGAGGAAGGAGCGGTGCTGCGGCACGAGGACGTTCTTGGCCACCACGGTGTGGCTTCCGGTGCCGCGCAGCCCGGTGCCGTCCCAGGTGTCCAGCACGGTGACCTCGCCGGCCGGCACCGCGAAGACGCGTACCCGCCCGCCGCCCTGGAACGGCTCGGGCGAGGCGAGCAGCACCCAGTCCGCGAAGTCGATTCCACTGACCAAGGGCCAGCTCCCGTTCACTCTCCAGCCGTCGCCCTCGCGCAGCGCGGCGCCGGCGGGCGGCGCGAGCGCGGCGGCTATCCGGACGTCCGGCGAGGCTCCCCACAGCTCCCACTGGCCCTGCTCCGGCAGATGGGCGGCATAGCGGCCGTGGGTGGCCCAGAGCGCCCCGCACCAGGCCGCCGAGGAGCAGCCCTCGGCCAGAACGGCGGCATCGGCGAACAGGTCGGCGAAGGTGCCGTCCCGGCCGCCCCAGCGGCGCGGGACGAAGTACCCGGGCAGGCCGGCGGCGGTCACCGCCGCGACCGTCTCGTCCGACAACCGCCCCTCCTGGTCCGCCTGCTGGGCGTGGGCGGAGGCCAGCCGGGCGGCCTGGCGCACCGGTTCGCGCGCGGTCGGCGCCCAGCCGGTCGCCGCGGGGGCGCTGTCCACCCAGGTGTTCGTCATGCCGGAGAACTCCTCTACAGAAAAGTGCATTCAGGACGGTATTATTTTAGCGTCAGTCAACTACCTTGCCCCGAAGGGGAGTCACGCAGATGAAACAGGAACGCTCGCGCCGCACCCATGAGAAGGTGCTGGACGCGGCAGCCGTCGAGTTCTCCCGGCACGGCTACCCGCGGGCCAACCTCCAGCACGTCGCCGACCGCACCGGACTGACCAAGGGTGCGCTGTACGGCCACTTCGCCTCCAAGGAGAAGCTCGCCCAGACGCTGACCGAACAGCTGGACCAGGTGGTGGACGCGCTGATCGCGCAGGCCGCCGCCGCGGACCCACCCGGACTCGACCAACTACGCACGCTCACCGTCGCGCTGGCCGAGCGGATCGAGTCGGACGTGCGGACCAACGCGGCGCTGCGCCTGGTGATGGACGAGGCCCAGACGGGCCAGGATCCACCCGCGTTCCTGGACAACCTGCGCAGCCTCGCCGACGAGGTCGCGGAGGGTGCCCGGCCGGCACCCCAGCTCGCACCCCAGCCGGCCCGACAGGCAGCACAGCCGCCGACGCAACAGCCGACGCCACTGGCCGAGCTGGTGATCGTCACGCTGGTCGGCGCCTACTACAGCAGCCCGGGCCCGGAGCGGCACGGCCTGGCGGGCCGGGTCCGCGCCATCTGGGACGCCTTCGTCCCCGCCGGACTCGCCCCCGCCGACAGCGTCGCACCGACAGTCGGCACCAACCCGACCGACGAGACCGACCCGAGCGACGAGACCAACCCGACGGAGGACCTCGACCTGCTCGCGGACAGACCGCCGGTACCCACCGAGAGCCAGCCCGTGGCCGGCTAGGGCCTGTCGTCAAACCCCCTTCGTCGCCCGCAGGGCGGCTTGGCGGCGTCAGGTGCGTGCTCTCGGCGTGCCGGGCACAGGCCCTCGTACTGGACGTACTTGGGTCTGCGCCCGGTGCGGCGAGAGTGCGTGCATGGCGTCGCCGAGCAGAAGGGGGTTTGACGACAGGCCCTAGGGCTGTCCGGCGGAGCCTGCCGGGCAGCGCTAGGCAGGTCGGCCGGTGGTCGCCCAGATCGCCCGCGAGGCCGCGACCACCCGGCCGGCCTGCACGGCGTCGATCTCCAGGTGCACCCGGCCCGGCACCGACCCGGGCCGGGGCTCGCGCGGCATCAGGTAGATCGGCTCGTCCAGCTCCCCGAAGGCCCGGCAGTCCACCTCCAGGCCGACCAGCGAGCGCGGCCCGAGCTGCACACCGGCCATGCTGCCGCAGACGGCGTTGCCGTGGTGCACCAGCAGGTGGCCGAGCTGGCGGAAGCCCTCGGACGCGACCATCAGCGGCAGATGGTCGCTCGGGTGGTCGAAGTAGATCGCGTGCCCGGTGTCCACCATCAGCTGCCAGGGTCCGCCCGGCCGACGGGCCAGCAGGCTGTCCTTCACCCGCTGCCGGCCCACCGCCGACGCGCGGACCCGCTCCGGGAGCAACGAGGCCGCCCCGGCCACCGGGCCGGCCTGCACCATCACGGCCGGTGCCACCACGGCCGGCGCGCCCGCCGGCCGGGCGCCGCGGCCGCGCAGCATCGTGTACCGCTTGTCGTCCACCGCGATCAGTTGGAGCGCGCCGCGACCGCAGGCCTTCCCGCCCACGGTCAGCACCACTTCGATCCGCATCCCGAAGCGCTGCGGCGGCCGGTGGTTCACCCAGAGCAGCTGGGCCTCCAGCACGACCGGCAGCGGTTCGCCGACGACCCGCAACAGCTCCGGATCGGTAATCTCGAAATCCGCGCCGGAAGCGATGAAACGGTACGAGAGCGGAACGTCGAAGTACCGGTGCGACAGGTACACGAGCGCCTGGCGGATCGTCTCGGCGAACAGCAGCGAATCGCTCAGCCCGCCCGGGCCCGGCGCATAGACCGCATGATCACGCGGCCATTGCGCCGCGACCAGGAATTCGTGCTCTCCTCTTCGCTGGGTGTCGGTGAGCAGCACCTCCGCGACCGCGGCCTTGTGGACCAGTTGGCGCGGCACCGGCTGTCCGAATCGCAGCCCGTGGCCGCGCTCGCAGTACAGTTCCGGGCCGGGCACGGAAGGCGGCTGAATGGTCGCGACGTTCCCCATGGTGTCGGCGGCGGCGGTGGTGGCAGGCTGATGCATGGTCTGTCCCCTCAGTGAAGAACTCACGCAGACGTCATCAGCGGCGCACTGCTTGCGCTCGCCGAATCCGGGATTACGATACATTCCCGAAGGTATACTTCAAGGGTTTTCAGCCATCGGCGAGCGCTTCCCCAGAGCGCCGGCAGCCCCCACAACGCGCAATCAGGAAGGGCGACATGGCCGCGGAGAGCACGACCGGAACAGCGCCGGCCAGCCAGCGGGCAACCGGACCGCGCAAGCCCGCCGGCCTCAAGCAGGAGCGTGCCGTGCGCACCCGGGGCGTGGTGCTGGACGCAGCGGCCGAGGCGTTCGCGGCGAAGGGCTTCCCGGCCGTCACCGTCCTCGACGTCGCGGAGCTGGCCGGCGTGACCAAGGGGGCCGTCTACTTCCACTTCACCAACAAGGAGGCGCTCGCCCAGGCCGTGGCCGAGGACTTCTACTACCGGCTGGGCGTGATCAGCGAGGAGGTGCGCCAGTCCGGGCTCTCTCCGCTCGAAGCGGTGGCCGACCTGCTGACCCGCACCGGGCTGGCGTTCCGGGACGACCGGACGATCCAGGCCGGCGCCCGGCTGCAGATCGAGCGATCGCTGATCGGGGCGGACCTGCCGACGCCGTACCTCGGGTACTCGGAGGCGGTCACCTCCCTGCTCCGACAGGCCAAGGAGGCCGGGCAGTTGTCGGCCGACACCGACACCTCGGTGCTGTCCCGGGTGCTGGTCAGTGCCTTCTTCGGGGCCCAGCACATGTCCTGGGTGCAGAGCGACCGCGCCGACATCGAGGAGCGGGTGCGGGAGCTGCTGCTGGTGATCGTGCCCCGGCCGGAGCGGCGGGGCTGAGGCGACGCCGCTGGTCAGGGTGTTCGACTGCGGCTTGATGCCGTGTCCGGCGTCACACCGCCACGGAGCGCCCGGCGCCCCACACAGGGCGTTCAACCCCGGTACCCCGTGCCCGTACCACGGGCTGGCTAACAGCCTTCCGCCGGAGGTCGCTACCATCGGCTCTGGTGATGAACCCGTACCAGATACTCCCGGTGGACAGCCCCGGGCCCTGCGGGCGGTTCGCACACCTACGCGATTTGCCGCGTCCAGGGTGGACGCGGCGCAACCCGAAAGGCTCGCACGTGACTGCGCCCCAGGAGCACTCCTTCGCCGATCTCGGCAAGGTGCTGGTCATCATTCCGACCTACAACGAGGCCGAGAACGTCGAACGGATCGTCTCGCGGGTCCGTGCCGCCGTCCCCGAGGTGCACGTCCTGGTCGCCGACGACAACAGCCCGGACGGCACCGGCGAGATGGCCGACAAGATCGCTGCCGTGGACGGCAACGTCCACGTCATGCACCGCAAGGGCAAGGAGGGCCTCGGCGCCGCCTACCTGGCCGGTTTCCGCTGGGGCATCGACAACGGCTACGACGTCCTGGTCGAGATGGACGCCGACGGCTCGCACCAGCCCGAGGAGCTCTACCGCCTGCTCGGTGGCCTGCGCGGCGCCGACCTGGTGATGGGCTCGCGCTGGGTGCCCGGCGGCAAGGTGGTGAACTGGCCGAAGTCGCGCCTGCTGCTCTCGCGCGGCGGCTCGACCTACTCGCGCCTGATGCTCGGCGTGCCGATGCGCGACGTGACCGGTGGCTACCGCGCGTTCCGCAAGGAGACCCTGATCGGCCTCGGCATGGACCAGGTCGCCTCGGCGGGCTACTGCTTCCAGGTTGACCTGGCCTTCCGCACCGTCCAGGCCGGCTTCAAGGTCGCCGAGGTGCCGATCACCTTCGTCGAGCGCGAGCACGGCGCCTCGAAGATGAGCAAGAACATCGTCGTCGAGGCGCTCTGGCGGGTCACCGTCTGGGGCATGCAGAACCGCCTCGGCAAGCTGACCGGCAAGGGCGGCCGCAAGTAGCAGCCCGCACGGCCGGCAGCGCCGGTTGAACGCCGAAGGGCCCGTACGCGGTGCGTACGGGCCCTTCGGCGTTCAACCGCGTCCGACTGCGGACAGACCGGCAGGCTCAAGCCGGCCGGTTCAGGCCAACCGGTTCAGGCCGGCCGGCTCAGCCGGGAGGCGATCGACGGCGGCGCCAGGTCGTGCTGCAGCGTCACCGGGACCTCCACCTTGCCGGGGCCGTCGCCCGCCGTCAGCGTGCCGACCTGGGTGCCGGCCTTGGCGCTGTGGCCGATCCCGCCGATGGCCGGCGTGAGCGTCAGGCTGGTCGAGATGCCCGTCCAGCCGGCCACCGTGACGTCCTTCGCGGCGACCAGCGGGACCCGGCCGCCGAGGCCGTCGTCCAGGTAGCCGACCACGTCGCCCTGCTTCGCCAGGGTCTGCCCGGTCAGCGCGTTCTGACCGGCCGTGATGATCTTCGAGCTGACGGTCTGGGCCGCCTTGATGATGTTGTCGGTGGCCGTCGGCGGCTGACCCAGCGTCACGCCGACCAGCACCTGCCTGGTCCCGCCGACGTCCTTCGTGGCGGCCCACATCAGGCAGCTGCCGGCCGGCGTGCTGGAGCCGGTCTTGGTGCCGATGACCCCGGTGTTGCCGCTGATCAGCGCGTTCGTGTTGGTGATCCGGACGCCGTTGATGGTGGCCGCGGGCTCGGCCACGATCTGCATGAGGATGTCCTCCTTCAGCGCCACCTCGGCGAGCTTGAGCTGGTCCTTCGCGGTGCTCTTAGTGTTGTTGCTGTAGCCGGCCGCGTCCGCGTAGGTGGTGTTCGCCATGCCGAAGGTCACCGCCTGGTCGTTCATCTTCTTGACGAACGCCTCCTCCGAGCCGGAGTCCCAGCGGGCCAGCAGCCGGGCGATGTTGTTGGCGCTCGGCAGCATCAGCATCTCCAGCGCTTCGTACTCGCTGATCTGCTGGCCCTCGGTCACCTTCGCGGTGGACTGGTCGGAGTCGCCGGACTCCTGCGCGGCCGCCTTGTCGACGGTCAGCAGCGGGCCGGACTCACCCTTCTTCAGCGGGTGCTCCTGGAGGATCAGGTACGCGTTCATCACCTTGGTCACGCTGGCGATCGGCACCGGGGTGTTCTCCGGGCCCGAGCTGCCGAGGCTGCCCAGGCCGACCACCTCGGCGGCGGCCTGGCCCTTGGCCGGCCAGGGCAGCGCGAGCGGGTCGCCGGCGAAGGTGAAGGAGCCGGCCGCGGTCTGCTTGAGCTTGGCGGCGGGCAGCGGGCGCAGCAGCTGGGCCACCGCGAGGGCGCCGGCCACCAGGGCCAGGAAGAGGGTCCAGACGGTGATCCGGGTGACCGCGCGGCGCAGCCGGGAGGCCGGCGGGTTCAGCGCGGCGAGCACCTCCATCGCCTCGCCGGTGTTCTCCGGGCCGGCCGGGAGCTGGGGACCGGACGGCGGTGCGCCGGGCGGCTGTGCAGGGGGTGGCCCGGCCGGGAGCACGGGCGCCGGGGTGGCCGCCGGGGTCGCGCCGACCGAAGCGAACGCCAGCGCGGGCTCGCGGTACGGCTCAGGCTCGCCGTCGGCCGCCACGGGCGCCGCGGCGGCGATCGTGGCCGCCCGGGGCCCGGGAGCGGGTTCTGACGCGGGCTCGGGCTGGGGCTCGGGCTCTGACGCGGGCTGGGGCTCGGACGCGGCGACGGGCTCCGGGGCGGGGACGGGCTGCGGCGGGGCCGGCGCCTCGACCGTCAGCTCCGCCGGCACCCGCATGCGGACCGTCAGATCCGGCTCGGCCGGCACCGGGTTCTCCACCGTCAGCTCGTCCGCCGCCGAGCCGGCCGCCCCGACCGGCCGCCCAGCCCCGACAGCCCCGGCGACCCCGGTGGACCCGGTCGGCTCGGCCGTCGCTCCCGTTTCCACCGGTACTACGTCAGGTTCCGGCTCGGCGGCCGCTGACACCGTCTCAGCTCCGTCCTCGCCCTCGTTCCGAATGGCGAGACGCGGATCGACGGCCAGCGGCTTCGCCCGGTCCGGCTCGGTGGCCGGGACCGGCTCGGGATCGGGCATACGCAGGAAGGTCGTCGCGTTGTCCGCATCGCGGACGCGGATCTGGACAGTCGGGCCGCCCTTCGGCGCCGTCCCGGCTCCCGCCGCCGGGCCGTCCGCCGGCTGCTCCCGCTCCCCGTCGTCGTGCACCTGCTCCGGGGCCTCGCCCACGTGTCCCGACCTCCTCGTGTTCATCTGCCGCGGGGGCTCCCGCCACCGCCCGTCCACCTGTACAGTCTCCGCCACCGGCGGCCGATCACCGGTCGCCACACCCCGTCCGACCGGCGGTTATTCCGGGCCCGCGGCCCGTCCACGGCTCAGACGCGGCCCGCGCCGACCACGGTTCCCCGCCCACGGCGGCCGCCCGGGAGTTCCCGCCGCAAGGTCACGATTCGGAGGCGTACTCGACAAGCCCGTGTGAGAGGCGTCACTCTGTCATTCATCCACGCGGGGAGGCTTGGATGGGCAAGAGCCGCAGAACTATTCCCGAGGAACTCTTGCTGCTCGCACTGGACCCGACCACGGGTACCACTGCGCAGCCGCAGACCCTCGACCTCGGACTCGCCGGGGCACAGCTCGTCGAGCTGTCCCTGGCCGGAAGGATCGTCCCGGACGGAGACCGGATCGCCGTGGTGCTGCCACGGCCCACCGGCGACCCGACACTGGACCACGCACTGGAACTGCTGCGCCGTCGCGGCAGCCCGGTGCGGGCCGCGCACTGGATCGGCGGGCCCCGACTGGGGCTTCGGCAGACCTATCTGGCGCACCTGGAGCGGTGCGGCATGGTCGCCGCCGTGCCGGGTCAGGTGTGCGGGGTACTGCCGACAACGCGTTACCAGGCGTCGGACGACTGTACGAACGCTGCCATCAAGCAGCGTCTGGACACCGCGATCCGCACCGGCGTGCCACCGGACCCCAGAACGGCCGCACTGGCCGCACTGGCGCACGCGGTGGGCCTGGGCAAGCACCTGTACCCGGGTAACGAGGGCCGGTCCTCAAGGTCACGCCTGCGCGACCTGATCCGCTACGACCCGCTCGGCGGGATGGTCGCGCACGCCGTCCTGGACGTGCAGAACGGCCTTCCGGCCCAGCAGAGTCGTAACGGCACGGCCGGTCGCGCACCGGCCGCCCGGAGCAGCTCGGAGTCGGTCCCGCAGGGCCGGGACGCCGCACCCAGCCGGGTCGGCGCCCGATGACCGGCCACGGCGGGCCCGCCCGGCGTCCCGGTCACCCGCCGGCCGGCTGACGGGCAGTCCGGCTGACGGACAGGCGGACGGGCGGACGGACTGCCGCATTGCCGGGCAGTCCGCCGGCCGGACACCCGCCCGGACACCCGGGCGGACGCCCCGCCGGGCGGTTCGCCCACTCGCGCCACGGGGGTCGCGCCACCGTGCGCGGCCCGTCGGGGCGGGGTGCGCGGCCCCGGCTCGCACCCGCTCGACCGACGGTCCTCGGATCCGTGGGGCGGGGTTCCCCGAACCTTCCCGCACGAAACCCCCCCCCCCCTCCCCCCGGGCGGGTGGGGGTATGGGGGGTAGCCCCATAGCGGGTTGATGGACCCCCCCCCCCCACCGTCGTCCCCGGCCACGAACCGGCGCTGCGCATACGGAACTTGCCAATGGCACGTTCCGGGAGCACTACCACATCGAACGCCGTTCGGGAAGCCCTCCGCTGTTTTCCGGGCGGAGAGCGGACCTGAGGTGTCATGCTGCTGAGAGCCAGGGGGTTGGTACGAATACCGAAGCGTTCCGAGGGGGCACACCAATCCCGCCAAGCACCTCGGAGGTCCCGCCGGAGGTCGATGTGTCCGCCAGCATCAATCCCACTGTCCGCCGCAGGAGACTCGGCGCCGAACTCCGCAGGCTGCGGGAGGCCAAGGGCATGACCGCCGAGCAGGTCGCGGAGCGCCTGATGGTCTCCCAGTCGAAGATCAGCCGACTGGAGAACGGGCGCCGGAGCATCAGCCCGCGCGACGTGCGGGACCTGTGCGACGTCTACGAGGTGATCGACCCGAAGATGCGCACCAGCCTGATGGAGATGGCCAAGGAGTCCAAGCTGCGCGGCTGGTGGAACGACTTCGCCGACATCCCGTACAGCGTCTACATCGGGCTGGAGGCCGAGGCGTACTCGATCCGCAGCTACGAGGCCTCCTTCGTCCCCGGCCTGCTGCAGACCCGCGGGTACGCGGAGGCGGTGGTGCGCGGCACCCAGCCGGACACCGAGGGTTCCGCGATCAACAGCCGGGTCGAGGTGCGGCTGAAGCGCCAGCACCGGATCTACGGCGAGGAGCGGCTGGCGTTCTGGGCGGTGATAGACGAAGCCGTGCTGCGCCGCGAGGTCGGCGGCCGTCCCGTGATGGCGGACCAGATGCGCCACCTGCTCGAAGTGAGCGAGCAGGCGAACGTCAACATCCAGGTCATCCCGTTCGATTACGGGGCCCACCCCGGCATGACCGGGACATTCTCCCTCATGGAGTTCCCGGAGTCCGCCGATTCCACAGTCGTCTACTTCGAAGGGGTGACGAGCGACCTCTACTTGGAGAAGGAGCCGGACGTCCGCCGCTATACCGGTCTGTACGACCACCTGCGGGCGGCAGCCCTCGGGGTCGCGGAGTCCCGGTCGTTGATAGCCCGATATGCGGAGGATTACGAGAATGAGCCCCAAGACACTGACCGTTGACCTGACCGTCGATCCGGCCTGGCGCAAGAGCAGCCACAGTGGCGGCGCCGGTGCCTGTGTCGAGATCGCCGTTCCGGCACCGGCCGTCGTCGCCGTGCGCGACTCCAAGGACCCGTCCGGCCCGCGTCTGCAGTTCTCCCCCACGGCCTGGGCCGCGTTCGCCGGGGCCGCCGGCGGCGGGGAGTTCGGCACCGTCTGAGCGAAGGCGCGGTCTGACCGAAGACACCGTCCAGCCGAAGACACCGTCCGGACCGAAGGACCTGCCCCGCTCGGGGGCGGCGGCTCAGCTCGTCGGGTAGCGATCCCGCCAGCCGGGCCCCGCCCCGGGGCCGTGCAGTTCGGGGCCGTGGCTCAGCTCCAGCGCCAGATCGTCGGCCAGTTGCAGCACGGTGCCGCGCCCCTCCAGCTCGGCCAGCCACTCGGCGGGCAGCGCGGTCTCCCCGTGCAGGGCGCCGAGCAGGCTGCCGCAGACCGTCCCGGTCGAGTCGCTGTCCCCGGAGTGGTTGACCGAGAGCAGCAGCGCGGAGCGGACGTCCTCGGCGGCCAGCGCGCAGTACAGCCCGATCGCCAGCGCCTCCTCGGCCACCCGGCCCTCGCCGAGTTCGGCGACCCGCTCGGCCGTCGGCTCGCCGGCCCGCACCGCCGCCCGTGCCGCGTTCAGCGCGGCGGTGGTCTCCTCGTGCCCGGGGCGGTCGGCGAGCAGCCCCAGTGCCAGCTCGACCCCCTCGTCCAGCGTGCCGCCGCGCAGCACGCTGTGCACGATCACCGCGAGCGCGCCCGCCGAGAGGTAGCCGGTCGGGTGGCCGTGGGTCAGCACCGAGCACTCGACGGCCAGTTGCAGCACCAGCGTGGACTCCCAGCCGAGCAGCAGCCCGAACGGCGCGGCCCGCATCACCGTGCCGCTGCCCTTGGCGTCCGGGTTCTTCGGGGCGTCCAGCGTGCCCATCCGCCCGGCGTCCGGCCCGGTCAGGCCGGAGAGGCAGGCGTCGCCCGGCGCGCGGCGCGCGTACAGCCACTCCTCGCGGCCCAGCCAGCCGAGGTCGGTGCGGCGCTCGTCCGGCCCCCAGTCGCTCTGGGTGGCTGCCCAGCGCAGGTAGGCGCGGTGCACGTCGGTCGGCGGGTGCCAGCCGCCGCTGGTCTGCCGCACATGTGCCCGGATCAGGCCGTCGACGGTGAAGAGCGACATCTGGGTGTCGTCGGTGACCGTGCCGCGCTTGCCGTAGGCGGGCACGTAGCCGGTCACCCCGGCGGCGCCGTGCGCGGCCCGGATCTGCTCCAGCGAGTCGAACTCGATGCCGGCGCCGAGCGCGTCACCGATCGCCCCGCCGAGCAGGCAGCCCCGGACCCGGCTGCGGAAGTCCTGCTGCTGGGCGCGCGACCACGAGGACATGGCGGAGGAGGGCCTTTCGTCGAAGACAGGACGGCCCACGCACTGTAAGTCGAACGCGCGGCGCCGGGCGACGGCTTCCGGGGAATTCCCCGCAACCCTTCATCCGGCACCGCGCGCTGCCTGCGGCTCTGCCACTCTGCGGCCGCTCGGCTCAGACCACCTCGGCCAGCTCGCGCAGCAGCTTGGCCTTCGCCCGCGCACCGACCATCAACTTCACCGGCTGACCACCGCGGAACACGATCAGCGTCGGCATCGAGAGCACGCCGTACGCGGCCTGCGTCTCGGGGTTGGCGTCCACGTCCAGCGTCACCACCTTGAGACGGTGCGCCTCCTCCTGCGCCACCGCCTCCAGCACCGGCGCGATCATCCGGCACGGCGGGCACCAGTCGGCGGTGAAGTCCACCAGCACCGGCAGTTCGGACTGCAGCACCTCGGCGGCGAAGCTCGCGTCGGTCACCTGGGGCACGTTCTCAGCCATGGTCGTCTCCCTCGACGGGGTCGATCGGATGCGCGGTCAGCTCGCAGCGCGGCTCCCCGGTCGCGGCCGCCAGCTCGGCGCGGGCCAGCTGGCCGGCGACCTGCTCGCGCACCTCACCGAGCCGCTCCAGCAGCGCGTCCAGCTCGCCCAGCTTGCGCCGGTACACCGCGAGCGATCCCGGACAGGAGTCGCCCGCCGGGTGCCCGGCCCGCAGGCACTCCACGAACGGCCGGGTGTCCTCCAGCTCGAAGCCGAAGTCCTGGAGCAGCCGGATCTGCCGCACCTGGTGCAGGTCGTCCTCGCCGTACGCGCGGTACCCGTTCTCGCCGCGCCGGGCCGCCAACAGCCCGCGCGACTCGTAGTACCGCAACGTCCGGGTCGTCGTCCCCGCCCGCTCCGCCAGCTCCCCGATCCGCATCCTCGGCCTCCTGCCCGCTCGGTCCCCTCGACGGTAGACCTTGACGCCGACGTCAAGGCAAACGCCACTGCCTCCGCTACGGCTGGGGCCGGGGCTGGGTGAACTCCACGTACTCGATGACCGCTCCGCCCGGGTGCCGCAGTGTGGCGTTGCGCCCCGTCGGCACGGCGTTCGGACCGTCCAGCAGCGCCCCGCCGGGCTGCTCGGCGAGCGGCAGGATCGCGTCCAGCGAGGCCACGACCGCGGTCGCGTGCGTCGCCCGGTACGGCGCGAGCGCCTCCTCGGTCCCCGCGATCAGCAGGTAGCCCCCGATCCCGGCGAGCTCCAGGTCGCGATAGTGGAACCGCAGGCGCGGCTGCTCACCGGTGAGCGTGACGAAGGTCGGCAGCGCGGTGTCGAGGTCGTCGACGTAGATCCGGGCGAGGGTCGCGAGGACGGGCGCAGGCGCAGGCGTGGGCACGGGCGGGCTCCTAGGTCATTTCGATAATCCCGAAATATCGAAGTGTTCTGCATACTAGGCGGAGCCGCTGACGTGACGGAAGGAGAACCGGTGCCGGAGATCGACCACACGGGCCGGCAGCCGGGCCCGGACCTGGCCGCCGTGCTGCACGCACTGGGCGACCCGGTCCGCCTCGCGCTGGTGCGCCGGATGGCGACGGCCGGCGAGAGCGAGTGCAGCCCGGACGGCCTCGACGTGCCGCGCTCGACGCTCACCAATCACTGGCGGATCCTGCGCGAGGCGGGCGTCACCGAGACCCGGCAGGCCGGCAAGGCGCGGCTGATGACCCTGCGCCGCGCGGAGCTCGACGCCCGGTTCCCGGGGCTGCTCGCGGCAGTGCTGCGGAACGGCTGACCCGGCGCCCCCGCCCAGGGGCCGTCCGGGCCTATGGCGGGGCCTAGTAGGGACCGCTGCCCGTCTTCGAGTTCAACCGGTCGAACTCGCGGATCCGCATCATCTTGTAGTCCGGGTGCGCGACCGGCTTGTGCGAGTCGGAGTGCTCGTAGTTGGCGCTCCACTGGCGGTTGTTGCGGGCGACCGCGCCGCGCAGCGCCGTCCAGATCTGGTGGATGCGCTTCATGTCCAGCCTCCTAGCGGGCCTGATGAGCCTGCCACGCAGGCTCATCAGCAGAATAGGACCGCACCGGCGGAAAGGATCCGGCCGCTGAGCGTTCCTTGAGCATTCCTTAGCGCTGATGCCCTTTCGGGCACCTTCAGGCGCCGACCACCCCGTCGATGCCCTCGCGCAGGAAGTCCGCGTGGCCGTTGTGCCGGCTGTACTCCTGGAGCATGTGCGCCATCACCATGCGCAGCGACACCTCCTCCTCCCAGCGCGGCTGGTAGCCCGCGACGTCCAGCGACTCGGCCTCCCGCTCGATCCGGCGCGAGGTCTCGACCTCCGCCTCCCAGGCCGCGAACACCTCGGCCCGGGTGGAGTTGCTCGCGTCGTACGCCGCCTGGAAGTCGAAGAGCTTGTCGGACCAGACCATCGGCGCCTCGTTGTCCTCGAACACCCGCCGGAACCAGGCCCGTTCCGCCTCCGCCAGGTGCCGCACCAGCCCGAGCAGCGAGAGCGTGGACGGCGGCATCGACTGCTGCCGCAGCTGCTCGTCGCTCAGCCCCTGGCACTTCATCGCGAGCGTGTCCCGGTGGTAGTCGAGGAACGTGCGCATCATCTCGCGCTCGGTGCCGAAGGTGGGCGGGCCGACCCGGTTGTCGGTCGTCATGGGTGTCGTTCTCCTCGTCCGTGCGGATGTTCGAGGTCGAACGTAGTGCCTACTCCAGCACCGGCAACAGCTCCGGCAGGTGCCCGTCCGAGGCGAGTGCCGCCGCGCGGCGCTCGGCCGGCACCTCGCCGTAGGTCGTGGTGCGCTGGCGGAACGGGCGGCCGGCCGCCTCGGCGATCGCCTCCAGGTCGCGGATCGACTTGTAGCTGCCGTAGGCCGAGCCGGCCATCCGGGAGATGGTCTCCTCCATCAGCGTGCCGCCGAGATCGTTGGCGCCGCTGCGCAGCATCTCGGCGGCGCCCTCGGCGCCGAGCTTCACCCAGCTGGTCTGGATGTTGCGGATGTGCGGGTGCAGCAGCAGCCGGGCCATCGCGACCACCGCGCGGTTGTCGCGGTGGGTCGGACCGGGGCGGGCGATGCCGGCCAGGTAGACCGGCGCATTGGTGTGGATGAACGGCAGCGTGACGAACTCGGTGAAGCCGCCCGTCTCCTGCTGGATCGTGGCGAGCAGCCGCAGGTGGCCGAGCCAGTGCGCGGGCGTGTCCACGTGGCCGTACATCATGGTGGACGACGAGCGGATGCCCAGCGAGTGCGCGGTGCGGACCACCTCCACCCAGGTGGCGGCCGGCAGCTTGCCCTTGGTGAGGACCCAGCGGACCTCGTCGTCGAGGATCTCGGCGGCGGTGCCGGGGATGGTGTCGAGGCCGGCGCGCTGCGCCTCGGCCAGCCAGTCGCGGATCGACAGCCCGGTCCTGGTCGCGCCGTTCACCACCTCCATCGGCGAGAAGGCGTGCACGTGCATCCCCGGCACCCGCTCCTTCACCGCGCGCGCGATGTCGAAGTACGCCGTCCCCGGCAGGTCCGGGTGGATGCCGCCCTGCATGCAGACCTCGGTCGCACCGACCTGCCAGGCCTGCTCGGCCCGGTCGGCGACCTGGGAGAGCGAGAGCGTGTACGCGTCCGCGTCGGTGCGGCGCTGTGCGAACGCGCAGAAGCGGCAGCCGGTGTAGCAGACGTTGGTGAAGTTGATGTTCCGGGTGACGCAGTACGTGACGGTGTCCCCGACCGCGTCCCGGCGCACCGCGTCGGCGATCGCGCAGAGCGCGTCCAGCGCGGGGCCCTCGGCCTGGAAGAGCGCCAGCGCCTGCTCGTCCGTCAGCTTCGTGGGGTCGTCGGCGGCGACCGCGAGCGCGCTGCGCACGTCGCCGTCGATCCGGGCGAGCGGCGTGCCCGGCGCCATCGCGCGGACCTGCTCGCGCAGCGCCTCCCAGTCGCCGTAGACCTCCTCGAAGTCGGCCCGCCGGTCGCCCGTGCGCCCCTCGGTGTCGATGGTGCGGTGCAGGTCGGTCCGGCCGGTGGAGGCCGGCAGGTCCTCGGGCTCCTGCCAGGGCCGGCCGACCACCGGCGCGTCCGGCAGCGCCATGCCGGTCGCCGGATCGGCCAGCGCGCTCACGTGCGGCAGCAGCCGCGGGTCCAGCCAGGGCTCGCCGCGCAGCAGGTACTCCGGGTACACCGTCAGCCGCTCGCGCAGGTCGAAGCCCTGGGCGGCGGTGCGCGCCGCGAGCTCGTCGATCTGCGGCCACGGCGCCTCGGGGCTGACGTGGTCCGGGGTGACCGGCGAGACGCCGCCCCAGTCGTCGATCCCCGCACCGATCATCAGCTCGTACTCGCCGGCCACCAGGTTCGGCGGCGCCTGGATCCGCGCCGCCGGCCCGAGCACGACCCGGGTCACCGCGATCGCGGCGGCCAGCTCCTCCAGCTCCGCGTCCGGCATCGCGCGCATGGCGGTGTCCGGCTTGGCGCGGAAGTTCTGGATGATCACCTCCTGGATCCCGTGGTAGCGCCGGGCCACCTGACGGATCGCCAGGATCGAGTCGGCCCGCTCCGGGTACGTCTCGCCGATGCCGATCAGCAGCCCGGTGGTGAACGGGACGGCGCTGCGCCCGGCGTCCTCCAGCGCCCGCAGGCGCACCGCGGGCTCCTTGTCCGGCGAGCCGTGGTGCGGGCCGCCCGGCTCCTCCCAGAGGCGTACGGACGTGGTCTCCAGCATCATCCCCATCGAGGCCGCGACCGGCTTCAGGCGCTGGAAGTCGGTCCAGGTCAGCACACCCGGGTTGAGGTGCGGCAGCAGGCCGGTCTCCTCCAGCACCCGGATCGCCATCGCCCGGACGTACGCGAGCGTGTCGTCGTAGCCGTGCGCGTCCAGCCACTCGCGGGCCTCGGGCCAGCGGTCCTCGGGGCGGTCGCCGAGCGTGAAGAGCGCCTCCTTGCAGCCGAGTTCGGCGCCGCGGCGGGCGATCTCGAGCACCTCGTCCGGCGAGAGGTAGAGGCCGTGCCCGGCCCGCTTCAGCTTGCCCGGCACGGTGGCGAACGTGCAGTAGTGGCAGCGGTCCCGGCAGAGCCGGGTGAGCGGGATGAAGACGTTCTTGGAGTACGTGATGACCCCGGGGCGGCCGGCATCGACCAGACCGGCGTCCCGCAGCCGGGCGGCCGTCGCACACAGGTCCCGCAGGTCCTCGCCGCGCGCCTGGAGCAGCACCGCGGCCTCGGCGGTGTCGATCGCCACACCGTCTCTGGCCCGGCGCAGGGCTCGTCGCATCGCGGTGGCGGTCGGCGCGGCGGGAGTCGGCCCGGCAGCAGAGGAGTGCATGGATCCGACCCTACGCCAGCACCGGCGGAGACCGGCCGTCTAAGCCCACGGGCGTACCACGACCCTGAGAACCCTGAGACCGGGTCAGGGTTCGCCTGCATCCGTGGATGTACGGATTTCTGGCCCTGTAGAGCGATGCCGCGCCCGGCCGACCGGGCGTCTAATGACATGCATGACCGCGGATACCGACGGAGGGGCTGAGCACACCATGACTCAGTACGCACGGTTCGACGACGAGCAGGGCACGCCGTACAACGCCCGGCGCCGCACACTGGCCCGGGTCATGGTCCCGGCAGCGATCGCGACGGTCGCCGCGATCGGTGTCGGCCTGGTGCCCGCACTGGCCAGCGACGGCGCCCCCTCGCTGCCCCAGGTGACGGCGCAGCAGCTGGTCGCGAAGGCACTCGGCAACAACACCCATGCGCTGAGCGGCACCGTCCAGGTCTCCACCGACCTGGGCATCCCGCAGGAGGCGCTGGCGGTGCTCACCCACGGCAGCGCGACGGCCGCGCTGACCGGGGCGGCGGGCGCGGCCGGCGGCAGCGGGCGGGCCCAGCAGCAGAACGGCGCCGCCTCGGCCGACCCGGAGGCGCCGCTGACCCAGCTGCTGGCCGGTGACCACACGCTGCGGGTCGCGGCGGACGGGCCGGACAAGACCCGGATCGCGCTGATCGAGCCGATGGCCGAGTACGACCTGATCCACAACGGCGACCAGGCCTGGGCCTGGGACAGCCAGGCCAACCAGGCGGTCCACCTGAGCGGTGGCCGGCACGACGGAGCCCAGCAGGGTGGGGCCGCTCACCGGCAGGGCGAGGACCCGACGAAGCCGTCGGATCTCCCCACCACCCCGCAGGCCGCCGCCACGGAGATCCTCGCGCGCAGCGCGACGGACTCCGACGTCAGCGTCGGCGGCACCGCCACGGTGGCCGGCCGCAGCACCTACCTGCTGAACGTCAAGCCCAAGCAGACCGGCTCGACGATCGCCGACGTGCAGATCGCGGTGGACTCCGCGACCGGCACGCCGCTCTCCGTCGTCGTCAGCGGCACCTCCGGCAGCAAGGTGCTGGACGTGCACTTCAGCTCGGTCTCGTTCACCGCGCCGGACGCCAAGACCTTCGACTTCACGCCGCCGAAGGGCGCCACGGTCGCCGAGCAGTCGCCGAAGGGCGACGCCGGGAAGGCCGCGCGGCCGGAGCCGAAGTCGCCGAACTCGCTGGGCTCCGGCGTCCACCAGCTCTTCGGCAGCGGCTGGACCAGCGTCCTGGAGCTCAAGCTGCCGAGCGCCACGCCGGCCGAGAACGCCGGAACCGCCGCGGAGCAGAACACCGCGCAGGGCCGCAAGGGCCGCCAGTCGATGCCGAACCCGAACGAGCTGCTCAAGTCGCTCGGCAAGCCGGTGGCCGGCGGCACCGAGATCAGCACCAAGGTGCTCAACGTGCTGATCACCGACGACGGCCGGGTCTACGCCGGCGCGGTGACGCTGCCGGTGCTGCAGAACGCGGCCGGCGTCCACCAGTGAGCAGCGTCAACCAGTGATCAGCAACAACCAGTGATCAGCGTCAGCCAGTGAGCAGCGCGCACTAACCGAAGGGTCGCCAATCAAGTGAACCAGTCTCCGCAGTTGCTGGAGACCGCGACCGGGGGCCGGACCGCCGAGGCGGATCCGGCCCCCGCCGGCGGTCCTCCGGTGATCCGCACCCAGGGCCTGACGAAGCGCTTCGCCGGTGGTCAGCTCGCCGTGGACGGCCTGGACCTGACCGTGCCGCGCGGCAGCGTCTTCGGCTTCCTCGGCCCGAACGGCTCCGGCAAGACCACCACGATCCGGATGCTGATGGGCCTGATCGCCCCGACCTCGGGCGTGGCGACGGTGCTCGGCGCCTCGATGCCGCAGTCGGTGACCACCGTGCTGCCCCGGGTCGGCGCGTTGATCGAGGGCCCGGCGCTGTACGGGTTCCTCTCCGGCCGGGACAACCTGATCCGGTACGACTCGGCCGACCCGACCGCCGACCCGCGCACCCGGGTGCAGCGGGTCGAGCGGGCGCTGGAGCGGGTCGGGCTGACCGCCGCGGCCGGCAAGAAGGCCCGGGCCTACTCGCTCGGCATGAAGCAGCGGCTCGGGCTGGCCGCGGCGCTGCTGGTGCCGCGCGAGCTGCTGGTGCTGGACGAGCCGACCAACGGCCTGGACCCGCAGGGCATGCGCGAGATCCGGGCGCTGGTGCGCGAGGTCGCGGCGGAGGGGACCACCGTCTTCCTCTCCTCACACCTGCTGGACGAGATCGAGCAGGTCTGCACGCACGCCGCGGTGATGTCCAAGGGCCGGCTGGTCGTGCAGGGCACGGTCGCCGAGCTCGCGGCCCGGGCGCAGGGCCGGCTGGTGGTCCGCACGCCGGACGCCGCGCAGGCGGCGGCGGTGCTGGCGAAGCACCAGGTGACGGACCTGCGGATCGCCGAGGACCGGGTGGACGGCGAGCTTCCCGGCACCGTCGCAGAGCCCGCGGCCGGTGCTGTCGCGGCCGGTGCTGCCACGGCCGGCGCGCTCGGCAGTGGTGAGGAGGACCGGCTGCCGCTGCTCTGCGCGGCGCTGGTCGAGGCCGGCGTGCGGGTGCGCGGCTTCGGAGTCGAGCGCGGCACGCTGGAGGACGCGTTCGTGGCACTGACCGGAGAGGGATTCGATGTCGCAGGTTGAGCTGGCCGAGCCGGCGCCCGTCGCGCCGCGGGCCACCGCACCGCAGGCCGCCGTCGCCGGTGTCCGGCCGCACACCGCGGTGGGGCTGCTGGCGCTGTTCCGCAGCGAGCTGCACCTGACGTTCCGCCGGACCAGGACGCTGGTGCTGCTCGGCGTGCTGGCGGCGGTGCCGATCCTGCTCGGCGTGGTGGTGAAGATCGAGACCGGCAACATGCGCGGCGGCGGCCCGGCCTTCATCGTGAACGTCACGCAGAACGGCTTCTTCCTGGCGTTCACCGCGCTGGCCGTCTCGCTGCCGATCTTCCTGCCGATGACGGTCGGCGTGGTGGCCGGCGACTCGGTGGCCGGCGAGGCCGCCACCGGGACGCTGCGCTACCTGCTGGTCGCCCCGGCCGGGCGCACCCGGCTGCTGGCGGCGAAGTTCGTCGCGGCGATGGTGTTCTGCGTGGCGGCGACGCTCGCGGTGGCGGTCTCGGCGATGGCGATCGGCGCGATCCTGTTCCCGGTCGGCGACGTCACGCTGCTCTCCGGCGACACGATCGGGCTCGGCTCGGCGCTGCTGCGCGCGCTGCTGATCTCCGGCGTGGTGGCGCTCTCGCTCTCCGGACTGGTGGCGATCGGGCTCTTCATCTCCACGCTGACCGGCAGCGGCATCGCGGCGATGGCGAGCACGGTCGGGCTGGTGGTCGTGGTCCAGGTGCTGGAGAACTTCCCGCAGCTGAGCTCGATCCAGCCGTGGCTCTTCACCGACCACTGGATGTCCTTCGCCGACCTGCTGCGCCAGCCGATGTACTGGGACGGCGTCTGGCAGAACCTCGGGCTGCAGGCGCTCTACGTCGCGGTCTTCGGCGCGGCCGCCTGGGCGCGGTTCACCAGCCGCGACATCACCGCCTGACGCCGGCCGTTCGTCCTGTTCGTCGCCTCGGAGCCCGGCCGGACGGTCGGGCTCCGAGGCGGCTCAGGTGCCCGACGGCTCAGGTGCCCGACGACGCGGGCGCCGGCTCGGCGGCCGGTTCCGACCGGTCGCCGGCCAGGGCCGCGCGGTCGGCGCGGACCCGGCGCAGCGCGTCCCAGCTGAGCATCGCGAGCGCGGCCCAGACCAGCGCGAACCCGGCCCAGCGGGCCGGCGGCATCGACTCGTGGAAGTAGACGACACCGCACAGGAACTGGAAGATCGGCGCCAGGTACTGCAGCAGGCCCATGGTCGACAGCGGGATCCGGATCGCCGCGGCGCCGAAACAGACCAGCGGGATCGCGGTGATCGGCCCGGTCAGCATCAGCAGCGTGAGGTGCCCGGCGCCGTGCCCGAAGACGGCGTGCCCGGTGGCGGCCCGGTAGATCATGAACGCGACCGCGAACGGGAAGATGAACGCCGTCTCCAGCGCGAAGCTCTCCAGCCCGCCGAACGCGATCTTCTTCTTCAGCAGCCCGTACACCGCGAAGCTGAGCGCCAGCGTGAGCGCGATCCACGGCAGCCGTCCGTATCCGACGGTGAGCACCACGACCGCGAGCGCGCCGACCCCGACCGCCGCCCACTGGGCCGTGCGCAGGCGCTCACCGAGCAGCAGCACGCCGAACGCGATGGTGACCAGCGGGTTGATGAAGTAGCCGAGGCTGGTCTCCACCACGTGGCCGGAGTTCACGCCCCAGATGTAGACGCCCCAGTTGAGCGAGATCGCCGCGGCGGCCAGTGCGCTGAGCGCGAGCCGGCGCGGCTGGCGCAGCAGCGGCCGCAGCCAGCTCCAGTGCCCGCGAACGGTGAGGATCGCGACGGCGACGACCAGCGACCAGACCATCCGGTTGGCCAGGATGTCGCCCGAGGCGCTCGGTTCGAGCAGCGGCCAGTAGAGCGGGAAGAGCCCCCAGATGCCGTACGCCGCGACGCCGAGCCACAGTCCACGGCCTGCCTCCTGCTGGGTCTCCGGTGGCATGGCAGGCCTCTTTCCCGTGCGGCGCGCAGTGAACACGCCGACGGTAGCGGGCCCGCAAGGGTCCTGTCATCTCCGTAATCAGATTTTGGTCATGACAGCTCGGCGTCACGGCCGGCGGATCGGTCAGAGCGGATCGGTCAGAGCAGCCGTTCGGTGCGGCTCAGCCCGGTCAGCTTCGCCGGGTTCACCTGGACCCGCAGCGTCTGGATCCATCCGTCGCGGATCTCCAGGCTCAGCGTGCCGATCGGCCGGTCACCGACGTGGAAGAGCGCGCTCAGCTCGCCGTTGATCCACTCGAGGCGGACCTCCGCCGCCGCCGCTTCGGGCTTGGCGAGCACGCCGAGCAGCCAGCGGGCCACGTGGTCGGGCCCGTACAGCGGGCGCCGGGCGGCCCGGACCACGCCGCCGCCGTCCGACCAGGCGATCACCTCGGGCGCGAGCAGCTCCATCACGCGGGCCGCGTCGCCGGTCGCGCAGGCGGCCAGGAAGCGCTCGGTGACCGCCCGCCGCTCGCCGGCGTCCGTCTCGAAGCGCGGGCGGCGCGCCTCCACGTGCGCCTTGGCGCGGTGGGCGGTCTGCCGGATCGAGGCCTCGGTGCGGTCCAGCGCCTGCGCGATCTCGGCGGTGGAGTAGCCGAAGACCTCGCGCAGCACGAAGACCGCGCGCTCCACCGGGCCGAGCGTCTCCAGCACCACCAGCATCGCGAGCGAGACCGAGTCGGCCAGCTCGGCGTGCTCGGCGGCGTCCGGCGCGGCGAGCCGCGGGTCGGTCAGCACCGGCTCGGGCAGCCACGGGCCTACGTACGCCTCGCGCCGGGCCCGGGCGGAGGTGAGCCGGTTGAGCGCGAGGTTGGTGACGGTGCGCACCAGGTATGCCTTCGGGTGCGCGACCTGCTCCCGGTCCACCTCGGCCCACTTGAGCCAGGCGTCCTGCAGGACGTCCTCGGCGTCCGCCACGGTGCCGAGCATCCGGTACGCGGTGCCGAAGAGGAGCCGGCGGTGTTCGAGGAACGGGTCGTCCAACGCGGAGTCGATCACCGCTCCAGGCTGCCAGCGGCCGTGCTCCCCGGGCAACCCCCGGGGAGCACCATCGTCGGACGAGAGGACGATCAGCTCACCGTCCAGGTGTCCTGACCCGCGAGCAGGGTGGTGAGGTCGCCGGGGCCGCGTTGTTCGGCGGCGGTGGCGAGTTGCTCGGCCATCAGCGTGTCGTAGACCGGGCGCTGGATGTCGCGCAGCACGCCGATCGGGGTGTGGTGCAGGGTGTCGGCGTCGGCGAGGCGGGAGAGTGCGAAGGCGGTGACGGGGCTGGCCGCGTGTGCGTCGTGGACGAGCACCTGGGCCTCGTTGGCCGGTGTGACGGTGTCGGTGCGCAGTTCGCCGGTGGCCTGGTCGCGGAAGACGCCCTGGTCGGCGAAGCGGATCGGCTGTCCGTGTTCGAGGCGGATCAGCGCCTGGTCGGCGGTGGCCGGTTCCTTGAGGACGTCGAAGGCGCCGTCGTTGAAGATGTTGCAGTTCTGGTAGATCTCCACCAGGGCGGTGCCCTCGTGCTCGGCGGCCGCGCGCAGGACCGAGGTGAGGTGCTTGCGGTCGGAGTCGATGGTGCGGGCCACGAAGGTGGCCTCGGCGCCGATCGCGAGCGAGACCGGGTTGAACGGCGCGTCCAGCGAGCCCATCGGGGTGGACTTGGTGATCTTGCCGCGTTCGCTGGTCGGTGAGTACTGGCCCTTGGTGAGGCCGTAGATCCGGTTGTTGAAGAGCAGGATCTTCAGGTTGACGTTGCGGCGCAGCGCGTGGATCAGGTGGTTGCCGCCGATCGAGAGGGCGTCGCCGTCGCCGGTGACGACCCAGACGCTCAGGTCCTGCCGCGAGGCGGCCAGGCCGGTGGCGATCGCCGGTGCCCGGCCGTGGATCGAGTGCATCCCGTAGGTGTTGAGGTAGTACGGGAACCGCGAGGAGCAGCCGATCCCGGAGACGAAGACGGTGTTCTCCCGCCGGATGCCCAGCTCCGGCATGAACGACTGGACCGCCGCGAGGATCGCGTAGTCCCCGCA
>NZ_JBWXUE010000023.1:83392-144835 GCF_057158765.1 Kitasatospora sp. NEAU-69 | reverse complement strand
ACTCTCCGTGAATGTCTGCTCGTCAGTGCTTAATTAAAAGCCCGAGCTCGCACCCGCGTTGAGCGGCACGACGATCAGCGGAATAGGCCGACCCCGTGCACTGCGTCCTCGCTAGTGTTTTTACTACAAAAGGAATCTCCAACCCCGATCAGTGATCGAGGCCGGGGATGTCAACATATCTGGCGTTGACTTTTGGCACGCTGTTGAGTTCTCAAGGAACGGAGACTTCCTTCGAGCTGCTCTCGCAGTCCCTCCGGGCCCTTCGTTCTTACTTCGGAGAGCTTATCAGATCGTCCGTTCCGGCTTTTCCGACTCGCTCTCGCCGTAACCGGCCTGGCGGCCTGTCCGACGTGTTGAACTTTAGCCGGACCCCGCTCCGAAAAGCGAATCCGACCGAAGCCCGCTCACCCGACCGAAATACCGGCGCAGCACAGCGGGCCGGCCCGCGCCGTCGTAAAAGAGCAGCACGAAAAGACCAGCACAGATGTACTGAGAGAGGTGTTTCGGGAGAGTGGCCGCCCCGGGACCGTCCGCGCAGATGCGTGTCCGGTGCTCCCAGTCGAGCGACTAGAGAACACTAGGCACACCGAGCCCCGGACGCAAATCCCGGACGGCAGCAGGCCCAGGCCCGGCCTGCTGCCACTCACTCTCACCGAGTGGGAGCAGGCCGAACGCCCTTCGACCTCATCCCCGCAGTGCGGCCACTACTGAATCGCGGCCCAGGTCCCGAACACCCGGCTGGCGTCGGACTGCCGGCTCGTCTGCTCGGTGCCGGTGCTGTCGATGGCGAATGCCTCGGAGTAACCGCCGGCGTTGAGCACCTCCGACGGATCCCCGACGAACGACGGCGTGCTGCCGCCGATCGAAGCGGAGGAGAACGTCATGGACCGGCTCGCCGGATCCTGCGACAGCGAGGCGATGGCTCCGCTCGCGGTGCGGACCAGGACCGAGGCGAGGTTGTTGGCATCCACCCTCGCGGCCGGGGTGCCGACCAGGCCGGTGGTGCTGCCCCGGCCGAGGTTGACCCAACCGACCCAGCCGCTCCCGGCACTGGGCTGCCAGCTCGTCCACAGATTCCCGTCCACACCCACCGCGAACACCGCGAACGCACCGTTCGCATAAAGCACGGGCGACGGATCACCGGCGAACACCGGACCACCCGAGGCAATCGAGCTCACCCAGTTGTTCATCGTCCCACCGGCAGTGTTCTGCCAGACCTGGCCGATCGTGCCGGCGGCCGTCCGGATGAAGACACTGGCCGCGTTGCCGGCGTTCAGGGCGGCAACGGGCTTGCCGGCCAGGCCACCGACACCGCCGGCGCCGAGGTTGACCCAGCCGACCCAGCCGCTCCCGGCACTGGGCTGCCAGCTCGTCCACAGGTTCCCGTCCACACCCACCGCGAACACCCCGAAGGCGCCATTCGCATAAAGCACGGGCGACGGATCACCGGCGAACACCGGACCACCCGAAGCAATCGAGCTCACCCAGTTGTCCATACCCCCACCAGCACCGCTCTGCCAGACCTGGCCGATCGTGCCGGTTGTCGTCCGCGCGAAGACACTGGTCAGCGTGTTGGCGTTGAGGATGGCCGCCGGCGCGCCGACGAGTCCGCCGGTCGGGCCGTGTCCCAGGTTCGCGCTGACGAAGGAGGAGGACGAGGACGTCTGCCAGGCGTCGTAGAGGTTCTGGTCGGCGCCGATCTTGAAGGTCGACGCGACACCGTTCGGGAAGATCACGGTGCTGTTGGCCTGCGACAGCGTGCTCGGCGCCGTCGATACGGTGCCGCCGGGAGTCACGTAGCCGATCACCTGCTGGCCCCAGGACTGCTGCGCGGTCGGGTCGAACGGCCCGTCGTCGGCGACGAGGGTGCCCTGGTCGCCGCCGGTGTCACTGATCGAAGTCCGCCCGGCCACCGTGGTGACCAGCGAGACGTGCTGGACGTCGCCCGCGCCGAGCTTGCCGGGATCGGTGGTGCTCGTCAGGGTGGCGCCGTTGGCGCGCCACACGATCGCGTCGCCGGGCCGCGGGGTGTAGGTGGTGTCGGAGACCCAGTGGAAGGTGCCCCGGACCGCACCGTGCTGGGCGAACGTCCAGGCCGCCGACGTGAGGTCGCCGGTGTCGGTGTAACCCGCCTGGCTCCAGACCCACTTGGCGAAGTCGGCGGACCACGGTTCGGCAGCCACCTGCGTGTTGAGGTTGCAGCTGGTGCCGAAGCCGATGTAGCCCATCGGAACGCCACCGAAGCCGGTGCTGTTCGCCGCACACGGGCCCTTGCCGACATTGGCGCCGGCCAGCGCGGCCGCGGCGTCACCGAGCGAGTCCGCAGCGGCGCTGCCGGCGGCCGAGGTGAGCAAACCCCCGGAGAGCAGCGCCGTGCCGAGGGCGAGCGCGACGAGTCGGCGGCCTGCTCCACCCCCGACGGATGCCCCGACAGGCTTGGCATCAGGCCCGGCAGCGGATTCGGCGGCCGATTCCGCGGCCGGTTCGGAGGCCGGTTCGGAGGCAGAGCGGATCAAACGGACGGCACTGGACACAACGGTTCCCCCAAGCGAATGTGCGACGGCTCGACAGCTGAGGGACAGTCTGGATCATGGACTCGCGCAGCATGTGCCGGTTCGAAAAACTGCCACGGGCCGGCACACGGCGACGGGCAGTCACGGCGACAGTGGATCGTCGCCGTGACTGCCCGTCATCGTTCAGGGTCAGTACTGGGTGCTGCCGGGGTCAGTACTGGGTGCTGATCGTCACGCCGCTGAAGTCGGTGTTGGCGTAGAGGCTGATGTAGCGGTAGCCGGCCGTCGTGTTGGTGACGGTGATGGCCTGGGTGGTGCCGGGGTTGGTGGACGAGGCTGTGAAGGCCTTCGGCGACGCCCAGCCGGTCGGGTTGTAGTACAGCGACGCGCTGCCGGTGCCGCCGGAGGTGCTGACCTTCAGCGTGGTGGTGCCGGCCGGCAGGTAGACGTACAGGTAGTCCAGGTTGCCGGCGGTCGCGGCGCGGTTGGGCCGGGAGCAGTTCTGGCCCATCGCGTCGGTGCGGGCGTCGGTGCAGGTGGGCAGCGTGGTCCCGGCGCCGACGGTCACGGTGACCGACTCCGGGGTGCTGGCGCTCTTGCCCGCGCTGTCGGTGGCGGTCAGGGCGACCGTGTACGTGCCGGCGGCCGCGTAGGTGTGGGTCGGGTTCTGCTGGTCGGACGAGCTGCCGTCGCCGAAGGTCCAGTGCCACGAGGTGAGGTGGGCGGAGCTGGCGCTCTCGACGGACTGGTCGGTCAGGCTGACCGTGGCGCGGCTCACCGACTGGGAGAACAGGGCCGTCGGGCCCTCGGCGAAGCAGGCACCCGCGGCACAGGTGCTGAGCCAGCTGTCGAAGTCGGCGTCGTAGGCGGTGCCGATGCTGTTGTAGACGTTGTAGGCGCCCTGGAAGTCACCGGTGCGGAAGTGGCCGAGCATGGCGGTGACGTCGGCCGGGTGCTTCTCGAACATGTACCGCACGGCGAGGTAGCCCCACGGGTAGGTGCGCACCGAGTCCGAGTTGTCGTACGTGTTCTGGAAGATCGTGCTGAGCTTGTAGGTGTGCTTGGCCGCCTCCGCCATCGCCTGGGTGTCGGTGGTGCCGCGGTAGGTGTAGGACTCGTACTCGGCGACGCCCTCGATCCACCAGATGTCCGGGACGGAGATCTCGGTGCCGAAGCTGCCCTTCATGTCGTAGATGCCGTCGAGGTAGTGCGTGTACTCGTGGTTGAGGTTCCACACGTTGGCCGTGAAGCCGTCGTTCCAGGCCTTCTGGTACATCACCGAGACGGCCTGGTTGTTCGGGTCGGTCGGGTCCATGACGGTCTGACCGCCGTTGTTGGTCGAGTTCCCGAAGATCGCCCAGGAGTAGTTGACGTAGTCGGCCTGGTTGCTGAAGATCCCGAGGGTGATGGTCTTGTCGTACTGGCCGGGGACCGGCCCGTTGTCCTTGACCATGTTGTGGAAGAACGTGTCCTCGCCCTGCAGGCTGGCGCAGACCGCGGCCAGGTCGGCCGGCGAGAGGCCTTCGGTCTCGACGTTGCGGTTGCCGCAGACCTGGTCGTGCGGCAGGACCACTGCGGTCAGCTTCGCCGGCAGGTTGCAGGTGCCGTAGTACGAGCACTGGGCGCCGTCGTACTGGTCCGCCTGGTAGGCGGTGTGCACGTAGAGCGGGCCGGTGCTGCCCAGGATCGGGGCGGCGTCGAGCACGGCCTTCACCAGCGGCTTGGCCACCGCCTCGACGGTGGCGCTGTCACCGGCCATCCGGGCGAGGTCGTTGCCCGCGTTGACGTCGAGGAACGCGTTCGCGCCGGTGAGCAGGTCCTGGTGGCCGGTCGCGAACTTGCTCAGGGTGCCGACGACGCTCGGGTCGGCGCTGACGGCGTTGACGAAGTCCGGGTTCCAGTTCGCCCGCCACAGCGGCGCGGAGAGCACGGCGTTGACCGCGTTCACCATCTTCGGCGACGCGTTGTAGGAGTTGTTGTAGCCCTTCAGCACCTGCTGGTAGGTCTTGAGGTAGTCGCTCTGCAGGTTCGCGCTGTCGGTGAGGATCAGCACGTCGTAGAGCACGCTGCCGTTGGCGTCGTTGACGTCGGTCCAGTGCGAGCCGGCGAAGAACGCGTCGAGGCCGGCCTTGGTGGCGTTGGAGAGCGCGGCGTCGTAGTTGCCGACGGCGCTCGTGTTGTACGACTGGACGTAGTAGCCGGCCCGCAGGAAGATCGCGAGCTGCCAGATGCCGGTCGAGTCGTCGCCGGTGTAATGGGTCGCCAGGTCGTGGAAGGACTGCGCGACGGTGAGCATCTGCTGCTCTTTGAAGATGGCGCCCGCGTCGGTGCCGGTCACGTTGAACAGCGTGTTGACGCAGTCCGTGGTCGAGCCCTCGACGAACGAGACCAGCCCGGCTCCACTGCGACTGCCGAAGTCGGCCGGAGTGCAACTCTGGGCGGTTCCGGCGGTCTTGGCGGCAGCCGAGGGGGTGGCGTCGAGCCGCGCCGCGCCCGGCTTGGCCGGCGTCGCGTTCTGCCTGAGCGGGCGGGGGGTGGTCTGAACGGCCGTGCCGGCGGGCTGGCCCATCACGACCTGGCCGAGCAGGGCCGGCGGCAGCGGCGCGGCGGCGGGGGCGATGTCGCCGGAGTCGGCGGCGACGATCGGGCCGAGCGGCTTGGGGACGACGAGGGAGTTCGCGGTCGCCGGCCGGGCGGCGACCGGGGCGGATGCAGCCAGCGCGGGGGCGGGCAGCATGGCGGCGGTGGTGGCGCAGCCGGCGACGAGGCCGGCCATCACTGTGGGGAGCGATATTCGCAGACGCACTGGGTCCTTCTCCGGTGGGGGATTTAACCGAGCATCAGGCGAGGCGTGGGGGGAATTGACATGCATCTTGCCACCGGATGAGCGAGAGAACAATGTCACACGTCATACATTCTTCGAGCGCGACGCTGCGGCCTCCCTGGGCCCCGGCAAGCGGCAGCGGGCAGGAGGCAAGGGGGCGAGGCGGCGCGGCGCAGACGGCTCGGGGAACGCCGGGCGGCCCGCCGGGCGTTGTCAGGGCATGGGCGGATTCGGGATCATCGGCGACATCTTCATGCCGAGCCGGCGCTTCCAGGAGGAAGAGGAGCATCGGCTCGAGTGGACCCGCGACGAGGAGGGTGAGGGCGACCCGCACCGCGGGCCCATCGATCTGGCCAGTGGCCAGGTGGCGATAAGACTCCCGGCGCCACCGGACGAAGACTGACCGCCACTCAGGCGTCCTTCGGCCCCCCGGTACTGCTCAGGCGTTCTTCAGCGCGCTGCTGCGCAGCCCGGCGAGCAGGGGCAGCACATGCCGGTCCTCGCCGGCCGTGAACCTGAGGACGGCGTCGATGACGGCCCGGCCGATGTGGCCCGCCTCGTCGGCGGCGGCTCCGGCCGCCCAGGCCTGGAGGGTCTGGCCCAGCACGGTGCAGATCTTGGAGGTCGGACTCGCGTCCAGGCGCTCCATCGCCTCCTCGTACTCCTCCGAGTTCTTCGTGTCGCGGATGCCGGCGGCGGCCATCAGGAGGGTCTGCAGGATCTGCGCTCCATAGTCCGCGAGCAGGACCGGCAGCGTGGCCTCGTCCTCGCGGGAGCGGGCCAGCGCCGCCAAGGCCTCATCGTCATGCCGCCAGCTGGCCTCCAGGGCAGCGAGCGCACGCAGGGTCTCATCCGGTGTCACTCCGTCACCGTACCGTCGAAGGCCGAGCTCCGCCGGGCCGTTCACCGATCGGGCATAAACGCCCGGAAACAGCGGAATTCGCGCACATACGGTCGGACTTGATCACGCGACGGCCCGGCGCCCGCCTATCACAGCCGGTGCAGGTCCCGGGGGCGAGGAGCGAGGCTACCGACCGGTATGGCAGGCTCCGGCACGTAGCGTTGTCGGAGAAAGGACAACTGATGAGCGATCAGGACCACTCACTGGGCCGGCGGAGGTTCCTGGGCTACGTGCTGGCGGCCTCCACGCTCACCGTGGCGGCCCAGTTCGGCGAGGTGGCCGCGCCGGAGCCCGCGCAGGCGGCGATCCCCTCGCTCCCCGAGCCGGCCGAGGTCTACGACCTGAACGACCTGCTCACGGACGCGGCGCTGCCCACCGCCAACCTGATCAGCATCCAGCTGAACTCCGACGGAACCGCCTCCTTCGCGCTGCCCCGCGCCGAGGTCGGCCAAGGCATCACCACCTCCAGCGCGATGCTGATCGCCGAGGAACTGGACCTGCCGCTCTCCCAGGTGCACGTCACGCTCGCCGACGCCCGGCCCGAGCTGCTCTTCAACCAGCTCACCGGCGGCTCCAACACCACCATCTCGACCTTCACTCCGATCCGGGTGGCGGCCGCGATCGCCAAGCACCGCCTGCTGCAGGCGGCCGCCACCGCGCTCGGCGCGGACATCGCCACGCTGACCGCGAGCGCGGGCGTGATCACCGCGCCGAGCGGCGCGAGCATCGGCTACGGCGCCCTGGCGGTCGCGGCGGCCAGCCTGACCACCGTCCAGGTCTCGGTCGCGCTCAAGCCCGTCTCGCAGTTCAGCGTGATCGGGACCCCGCAGGGCCGGATCGACGCGCTCGACGCGGTGACCGGGCGCAAGCAGTTCGCCATGGACCTGAGCGTGCCGGGGGCACTGCCCACCATGGTCTGCCGCCCGCCGACGATCAACGGCACCGTCGTGTCGGTGCAGAACCAGGCCGCCGTGCTGGCGATGCCGGGCATCACCGACGTGGCGACCGTCGCCACCGGTGTCGCGGTCCGCGGCCAGACCTTCGGCCAGTGCATAGACGCGGTCCGTGCCCTGCAGGTCACCTGGGGGCCCGGCACCGCCGAGGGCGCCTCCGACGCGTCCGTGCTCCAGGAGCTGCTGGCCGCCGAACTCCCGCTGGTGGTACCGCCGCTGCCGCTGCTCACCGAGGCCGTCGACGCCCGGTTCACCTTCCACTTCGCCAGCAACAGCGCGCTGGAGCCCAACTGCGCGATCGCCGACGTGCGTTCCGACCGGGCCGAGATCTGGGGCGCGCTGAAGTCCCCGATCGTCGCCCAGGAGACCATCGGGCTGGCGCTGGGCCTGCCGCCCACTGCGGTCACCGTGCACGTCACCCAGGGCGGCGGCTCGTTCGGCCGCAAGCTCTTCCACGACGCTGCGCTGGAGGCCGCGCTGGTCTCGAAGGCGATGGGCAAACCGGTCAAGCTGATGTGGCACCGCACCGACGACTTCCGTCAGGGCCGCGCCCACCCGATGGCCACCTCCCGGGTCCGGGCCACCTACTCGCTCGGCAACGTCATCAGCTTCGAGCAGCGCCACACCTCGGTCGGCACCGACTTCGGCCACGGCCTCGGCGAGATCATCACCTCGCTGGCGGCCAAGCTCCCGGTGGGCAACCTCGCGTTCTCCGAGACCATGTTCGAGCTCACCCAGCAGAGCCCGTACGAGTTCGGCGTCACCACCCAGCTGCTCAGCGAGGTCGATCACGGCTTCAACACCGGTAGCATGCGCGGCATCTACTCGCCGAACGTGCGCTGCGCGCAGGAGCTGATCGTCGACCAACTCGCCGCCCGGATGGGTCAGGACGCCTACCAGTTCCGCCGCGGGTTCCTCAAGGACGCCCGAGCCCGCGCCGTGCTGGACCAGGTCGCCCAGGTCGGCGCCTGGGGCCGCACGATGCCGCCCGGCACCGCGCAGGGCATCGCGCTGCACCCGGAGTACCACGGCTTCGTCGCCGTCCTCGCCGAGATCGACTGCACGCCCGCCACCGTCGGCCGGCAGATCCCCGACGCGGTCACCGGGCCGCGGGTGACCAAGGTGGTCTGCGCCGTCGATGTGGGCCTGGCCGTAAATCCGCGCGGACTGGAGGCGCAGATGATGGGCGGCATCATGGACGGCATCGCCGTCACCCTGACGGCCGGCCTGCACCTCCAGAACGGCCAGTTCCTCGAGGGCAGTTGGGACAACTACTTCTACACCAGGCAGTGGAACAGCCCGCCCCAGCTGGACGTCATCGTGATGCCGCCGACCACCGGAGTGCCGGGCGGCGCGGGCGAGTTGGCGGTCGCGGGCACGATGGCCGCGGTCGCCTGCGCGTACGGACGGGCCACCGGCACGATGCCCACCAGCTTCCCGATCGGCTTCGGCGGCCCGCTCGGCTTCGACCCGCTGCCCACCGTGCCGCCGATCCCCGCCTCCCCCACCGACGGCCTCGGCAACACCTTCTAGGAGAGCAACTCCCGTGTCCCAACACACCTTCATCCTCAACGGTGCGCCGGTCTCGGTGGACGTCGACGACGACGTCCGGCTGCTCTGGGTGCTGCGCGACGTGCTCGGCATCACCGGCCCCAAGTACGGCTGCGGGCTCGGCGTCTGCAAGGCCTGCACCAGCCACATCAACGGCAAGGCCTTCAACCCCTGTTCGGTGCCGGTCTCGGCGCTCCAGCCGACCGACCAGGTCACCACCATCGAGGGCCTGCCCGCCACCGTCGGCAAGGACCTGCACCCCATGCAGCAGGCCTGGCTGGACTTCGACGTCGCGCAGTGCGGGTACTGCCAGCCCGGACAGATCATGGCCGCCGTCGCCAAGGTGCAGCAGGCGCGCGCCGCCGGACACGAGATCGGCGAGGCGGACTTCGACGAGATCCGCAACATCTGCCGGTGCGGCACCTACTACCGGATCCGGGAGGCGATCGCCGCGGCGGCCAAGAACTTCTGACCAGGCTAGGGCCTGTCCGGCGGTGATCCCCGTGATCCCGGTGCGCCGGACCGCCAGGCGGTCGCGCGCCGGGATCACGCCTGCCGGTCGGCCCGGCTGAGCAGCACCGCGGCGATCAGCCCGCCGGCCAGGACGGCCGCGGCGCCGGTGAGTTGGGCGGCCTCGATGGCCCGGCCGTAGGCGCTCAACGCACCGGCCCGGGCCGATCCGGTCGAAGCCTGGGCCAGCGCGTGTGGGAGCGAGGCCGTGCCGGTCAGTCCGGTGAACCGAGCGCTGAGCACCGCGCCCAGGACCGCGACGCCGAGGCTGGAGCCGAGCTCGGCCATCGCGCCGTCCAGGCCGGCCCCCGCCCCGGCCTTCTCGGGCGGGATCGAGCTGAGCACCGCGTCCACGATCGCCGGGTTCGCCAGCGCGCAACCGCTGCCCATCAACAGCAGGCCGAGCAGCAGCGGGCCGTAGCCGCCCGCCGCGCAGACGGCGATGACACCGAACCCGGCCGCCAGCAGGCCCATGCCGGTCGCGATGGCCGTCGGGCGGCCGAGCCGGGCCAACGCCCGGGCGGCCAGGCCGGTGAAGTTCAGCAGCACGACGCTGAGTGCGAACGGGACCATCCGCAGGCCGGCCTCCAGCGGGCCGTACCCCCGGACGAACTGCAGCTGCTGGGTGAGCAGGAAGAGCACGCCGGTGCTGCCGAAGGTGATCAGGAGCACGCCGGTGACCGCGCCGACGAAGCGCCGGTCGCGGAAGAACGCCAGGTCCAGCATCGGGTGCCGGATCCGGTGCTCCCAGGACGCGAAGGCGGCGAGCAGGGCGCCGCCCAGGCCGGCCGGGAGCAGTACGGCGGACGAGCCCCAACCGTGCTCGGGGCCGGCCGTGATCGCGTAGACCAGCGCGGCCATCCCGATCGTGGACAGCGCCGCGCCGAGCAGGTCGGGGCGGCCCTCCCCCGGGTCCTTCGACTCCGGGACCAGGGCCCGGACGGCCACCAGCGCGATCAGCACCACCGGCAGGTTGACCAGGAACAGCGCGCCCCACCAGAAGTGCGCCAGCAGCAGACCCCCGATCGGCGGGCCGGCCGCGAAGCCGAGCGCGCTCACCGCGGCCCACGCCCCGATCGCCCGGGAGCGTTCGGCGGCGTCGAAGACCTGCATCACCACGGCCAGGGTGCTGGTGGCCAGCAGCGCACCGCCCAGTCCCATGCCGGCCCGGGCCGCGATCAACTGGCCGGTGGAGTGGGCGAGTCCGGCGGCGAGCGAGCCGAGGCCGAAGACCGCGAGGCCGGCCAGCAGCAGGCGGCGACGGCCGTACCGGTCGGCGGCAGCGCCGGCCGCGAGCAGCAGACCGGCCTGCACCAGCGAGTAGGCGTTCACCATCCACTGCACGTCGGCGGTGTCGGCGTGCAGCGAGCGGCTGAGCGAGGGGATCGCCACGTTCAGCACGGTGTTGTCGAGCACCACGGCGAGCTGGACCAGGCAGACCACCGCGAGGATCGTCCAGCGGGCGCGGTGGCGGCCGTCGGCCACCACCGCTGCCCGGGCCTGCCCGGTGTCGAGCGCCGTCACCGGGCCATCGGCGTCTGCGCCGGCTGTGCGGCCTGTGCGGCCTGTGCGGCCTGCGGCGCGAACGGCGCGAGCGGGTTGGCCAGGTCGCCGACCAGCTGGAGCGCGCCCACCGGGTCGGCCAGGTCGACCATCTGCCGGTTGTCGCGCAGCTGGAGCCGGTTCAGGCAGGAGAGCGGGAAGCTCGCGACGAACAGGTCGAACTGCGCGAACTTCTCCGCCAGTTGCGGCACCTGCCGCTGGTAGTCGGTGACGCAGTCGGCCACCGTGCGCCAGAAGTCCCGCTCGTTGAGCGTGCCCGCCTCGTCCAGGGTGGCGGCCAGGTAGCGGAAGAAGCAGTCGAAGACATCGGTGAAGATCGACAGCGGCTTCATCCGGTCGGGGACCTCGGCCCGGATCCGCTGGACCTCGGGCGGCAGGGCCGCGAACGGGTCCATCACCACGATCTCCTCGGCGATGTCCTTGAAGATCGCCCGCTCGACCGTGCCGGACTCGTCCAGCACCAGGATGACGTTCTCGCCGTGCGGCATGAAGGCCAGGTCGTAGGCGTAGAAGCTGTGCAGCAGCGGGGTCAGGTAGGCGTCCAGGTAGCGGCGCAGCCAGGCGGTGGGCGTCAGGCCCGAGCGCTCGATCAGCGCGGCCGCCAGCGAGTCGCCCGCCCGGTCGGTGTGCAGCAGCGAGGCCATCGTGGCCAGCCGCCGGCCGGGCTCCAGCGCGGGCACCGGGCTCTCCCGCCAGAGTGCGGCCAGCATCTTGCGGTAGGGCGAGTAGCGGTCGGTGGCCGCCTCGTACTGCCGGTGCCGGTAGCCGATCGCGGCGTGCTCGCGGATGATCGACAGGCCGGTTCCGCTCAGCACCGCGTCCTCGGCGATCAGCGTGGCCAGCCAGTCGTTGATGGCCGGGGTGGCCTCCATGTAGGCGGCCGAAAGTCCTCGCATGAAGCCCATGTTGAGCACCGAGATGGCGGTCTTGACGTAGTGCCTGGTCGGATCACTGGTGTTGAAGAAGGTCCGGATCGACTGCTGGGCGAGGTAGGCGTCCTCACCCTCGCCGAGGAAGACCAGCCGCTGGGTGGCGAGTTCGCCGGCGAAGGTCACCGAGAGCTTGTTGAACCACTGCCAGGGGTGCACCGGGAAGAGGTGGTACGCGGCCGGGTCGAGGCCCTGCCCGGTCAGCACGGCCGCGAACCGCTCCCGCTCGGCCGGGCTCAACTCCTGCTCCATCAGGCGTTCGTAGTCGATGTCGGCGCAGGAGCTGAAGGTGGAGTGGGCGCGCTGCGCGGCCAGCCAGACCAGGTGCACGGGGCTGGCCGCCTCCGGCGCGTAGCGGTGGAACTCGTCGCCGCCGAAGCCGATCCGGCCGTTGTTGGCGACGAACCCGGGGTGCCCCTCGGTCATCCCGGTCTCGATGGCCTGGAAGTCGGCGCCGGCGAGCTCGGCAGCACTGACGGCCGGCTTCTCCAGCTTGTACGCGGTGCCGGCCAGGGTGGAGCCGATCTCCTCCAGGTAGACCGGCAGCACCTGGTCGGACAGGCCCAGGGTGCCGCGCAGCTCGATGCAGAAGTCGACTGCGTCCAGCGGCAGTTCCTGCTCGTCGCGGTGCCGGGTGATCGAGTCGGCGGGGATCTGCCAGTGGTCGAGCGCAAGCAGCCGGGCGGCGAAGCGGTACTCCACCGAACCGTCGTCGCTGCGCACCGCGTAGCGGCCGGCGCCGATCGGCTCCGGTGCGAGCAGCCGCTCGTGGCTGAACTCGGCGAGCGCCTTGCGGATCAGCAGCCGGTTGGCCACGGCCCAGGTGCCGGGCTTCAGATGGGCGACAGGGTTCAGGTCGGCGACAGGGTTCAGGTGGGCGCGGCTCACGCGGTTGCTCCTCGGGTGGCGGCGGCGAACTGCTCGCGGGTGCAGAAGCTGAGCAGCGCCTCCTTCTCGGGCTTGCTGATCGGGCCGGCCGCTTCAAAGCCGACGGCTGCGTTGAGCGCGTGCACGGCGGCGTTGCGCAGGTCGGGCTCGACCACCACCCGGCGGGCGGCCGGGTCGTCGAGCACGAAGGCCATCACGGTGGTGATCACCGCGCGGGTGAAGCCGTGCACGGGGGTGTCGGTCGGGGCGCACAGGAAGTGCATGCCGACGTCGCCCGGCTCGGGCCGGTAGAGGCCGACCAGTTCGACATGCGCCGGGTCGTAGCGCTCCACCAGGAACGCCGGCCTGCCTTCGAAGAGGCCGATGTAGGCGTCATGGTGGGGGTGTTCGACGATCTTCTGGTACTCCGCCACGACCTCGGCCACGCTCAGCCCCTGCATCATCCAGAACGGCGCCTTGGGGTGGGTGACCCAACCGTGCAGCAGTTCGGCATCGGCGGCGAGGTCCAGCGGGCGGACGGCGAACCGGCCCAGACGCGGGTCGGTGCGGGAGAACAGGACGGTGTCGCCGCCCAGGCGGTGCGCGGTCATCCGACGACTCCCTCGGGCGCGCCGAACTCCTGGAAGGCGATGCTCTTCTCGATCGGGTAGACCTCGCGGCCGGTCAGCTCGCGGATGATCCACGAGTTGCGGTACGGGCCCATCCCGAGGTCGGGGGAGGTGAGGCTGTGGGTGTGGGTGCCGCCGTTCTGCAGGAAGATCCCGCGCCCGGTGGTGTCGATGCTGTAGTTGCGCGCCACGTCGAACCGGCCGTGTCCGTCCCAGCGGATCCGGTCGTGCACCGGCGCCAGGAACTCGGGGGTGCGGTAGCGGTAGCCGGTGGCGAGCACCAGGCCCTCGGTACTGAGCGCGAAGTCCCGCTGCTGCTCGGTGTGGTGCAGGCCGAGCGTGTAGCCGCCCGCGGCCTCGTCCCAGGAGGCGGTGCTGAGCGCGGTGTTGGTGAAGAGCCGGGTGGGCACCGGGCCGGTCACGCTCTTCTGGTAGAGCAGGTCGTAGATGCTGTTGATCAGGTCGGCGTCGATGCCCTTGAACAGGCCCTTCTGCTCGCTCTCCAGGCGGTAGCGGGTCTCCTCGGGCAGCGCGTGGAAGTAGTCCACGTACTCCGGCGAGGTCATCTCCAGCGTGAGCTTGGTGTACTCCAGCGGGAAGAACCGCGGCGAGCGGGTGACCCAGTTGAGCCGGTAGCCGTGCACATCGGTCTCGGCCAGCAGGTCGTAGTAGATCTCCGCGGCGCTCTGGCCGCTGCCGACCACGGTGATGCTCCGCTTCGCCTGGAGCGCGCTCTTCGCCTCCAGGTAGCGGGAGTTGTGCACCAGGTCGCCGCCCAGGCCCTGGCAGGCCGCGGGCAGGTGCGGCGGCGTTCCGGTGCCGAGCACCAGGTGCCGGGCCCGGTGCCGGACGGTCTCGTCGCCGACCTGCGAGGTGACGGTGTAGAGGCCGTCGGCCTCGTCGTACTCGACCAGCGAGACCTGGTGACCGAAGCGGACGGAGGAGAGCTTGCCGGCGGCCCAGCGGCAGTACTCGTTGTACTCCGAGCGCACCGGGTAGAACATCTCGCGGATGTAGAACGGGTAGAGCCGGCCGCGCTCCTTGAGGTAGCTCAGGAACGAGTACGGCGAGGTCGGGTCGGCCAACGTGACCAGGTCGGCCATGAACGGAGTCTGCAGCGTCGCGAAGTCCAGCAGCATCCCCGGATGCCAGTCGAACTCCGGCCTGCTCTCCAGGAACAGGCCGTCGAGCTCCTCGATCGGAGCGGTCAGGCAGGCGAGCCCTAGGTTGTACGGGCCCAGCCCGATCGCGATGAAGTCGTGGGTGGACGTGGACATACGGGTCTCCGAGGCAGGGGGCATGGCGGAAGAGGAAGGGAAGGGGAAGGCAGCGGTCAGCCGGCGAGGATCAGCCGGCCGCGCGGCACAGCTCGGCACCGGCCGCGTGCTCGGCGAGGTGGCGCTGCGCGTGCCCGGCCAGCAGGTCGAGCACCTGGGCGATGTCCGCCAGCTTGGTCTCCGGGTTGAGCAGGGTGAACTTGAGGTAGTGCCGGCCGTCGACCTTGGTACCGGCCACCACGGCCTCACCGGAGGCGGCCAGCGCCTCGCGGGCGTACAGGTTGGCACCATCGGCCAGTTCACGCTCCGGGCCGGCGGGCGGGAGGTAGCGGAAGACCACGGTGGACAGCTGGGACCGGGTCACCACCTCGAACCGCGGGTCAGCGATGAGCAGTTCGTACGCGGCGGCGGCGCGGTCGATCACCTCGTCGAAGAGCGAGCCGACGGCGTCCGCGCCCATGATGCGCAGCGTCAGCCAGAGCTTGAGGGCATCGAAACGACGGGTGGTCTGGATGGACTTGTCGACCTGGTTGGGGATCCGCTGCTCGGCCATCCGGGCCGGGTTGAGGTAGTCGGCATAGTACGTCGCATGCCGCAGCAGGGCGCCGTCGGCGACCACCAGGGCGCTGGAACTCACCGGCTGGAAGAAGGACTTGTGGTAGTCGACGGTCACCGAGCGGGCGCGCTCGATGCCCGCCAGCAGGTGCCGGCGGGTCGGCGAGACCAGCAGCCCGCAGCCGTAGGCCGCGTCCACGTGCAGCCAGACGCCGCTGTGCTCGCAGAGGTCGGCGATCGCCGGGAGCGGGTCGATGGTGCCGAAATCCGTGGTGCCGGCGGTGGCGACCACGGCGATCACCGGCAGGCCCTCGCGCCGGCAGCGGGCCAGCTCGCGCTCCAGCACCTCCGGCCGCATCCGGCGATTCCGGTCGCACTCGATGGTGATCACGGCATCCGGGGCCAGGCCCAGCATCTTGGCGGACTTCTGGACGCTGAAGTGGCCGGCGGCGGAGGCGATGATGCGCAGCCTGGGCAGCAACTCGGCCCGGCCGGCCGGAGGCTGGGCGTCGGTGGTGGCGGCGCCGGCGGCGGTGGCGAGCGCCTCCTCGCGGGCCAGCAGCAGCGCCTGGAAGTTCGACTGGCTGCCACCGCTGGTGAAGATGCCGTCGGCGTCCACACCGAAGCCGATCCGGCCGGCGGTCCAGTCGATCAGGCGGCGCTCGATCAGCGTGCCACCCGCACTCTGGTCCCAGGTGTCCAGCGAGGAGTTGACGGCGGTGAGGACGGCTTCGCCGAGCAGCGCCGGAATCACCACGGGGCAGTTGAGGTGGGCCAGATAGCGCGGATGGTGGAAGTAGACCGCGTCGCGCAGGTAGACGTCGTCCAGCTCGTCCAGCGCGGCGGCGGGACTGCCGAGCGGGCGATCCAGGTCGATGCCGGATATCTCGGGGGCCAGCTGCTGCGGCGATATGCCACTGAACGGCCGCTCGGTGCGCGAGATCCGGTCGGCCACCCGGTCGATGCCGCCGGCCAGCGCGCTGCGATACTCGGCCAGCGTGCGGTCATTGAACAAGTGGCGGCGCGCACCTTCCGCAGCCGCATCGGTGCGGGCCGACGGGGCCTCAACGGTGTTTCCCTGGAAGCTCATTGGCAGTCCTCGGCGGTTCGCGGGCAGGGGAGGAAGGGGGGAGAAACTTAGGTTAGCCTATCCTAATTTTTTTGGAAAAAGCGAAGGCCCGTCCCTGACTGGAACGGGCCTTCGCCTGGTGCTGGGTGTTACGCGACAGCGGTCTGAGCCGACTGTTCCGAGCGCTCCACCCGCAGCTGCTCCTCCGATGCGCCGCGGCGCCAGTAGCCGGAGAACTCAACGGACTTGCGGTCGAAACCGCGCTCGCCGACCAGGTGCCGGCGCAGCGCCCTGACCATGCCGGACTCCCCGGCGATCCAGGCGTACGGCGCGCCGTCGGGCAGCCGCGCGGACCGCACGGCCGCGACCAGCGCACTGCTGGCGTCGCTGCCGCTGTCGCTGTCGCTGTCGCGGATCAGCCAGGTGACGTCCAGCTCGCCGGCGCAGGCGAGATCCTGGATGTCCTGCGGGTGCGGGACCTCGATCCAGGCCTTCACCCTGGCGGTGGCCGGCAGCCATTCGAGGATCCCACCGACCGCCGGCAGCGCGGTCTCGTCCGCCGCGATCAGCACCCAGTCGGCCTCCGGTGGCGGCCGGAAGCCGACGCTGCGGTTGTCCGCCACCGCGGGACCCAGCAGCACCACCCGATCGCCGGGCGCGACCTGCGCGGCCCACCGGGAGGCCGGCCCGGCGGCGCCCGGCGGGTCGCCGGGGCCGGTCCCGTGCAGCGCGAAGTCCACGTCCACTTCACCGAGTTCAGGGCGCTGTGCCCGGATGGTGTACGAGCGCATGACCGCGCGCTGCTCGGGCGCCAGCGAGCGCCACTGCCCGAACCAGTCCTCACCCGCCCCGATGGGGAGGACCGGGGCGGACTGTCCGGGGTGTGGCAGGAAGAGCGAGAAGCTCTGATCCCGGCCGCCGGAGGCGAAGCACACCAACTGCTCGCCACCGAAGGTGATCCGGGTCAGCGTCGGGCCGAGTCGGCGGCTGCGCAGCACCCGTGCCTGGTAGAAGCGGTACTGCCCGCCGTAGATGGTGTCCGCCCCGGACACCGGGCTGGTCAACTGACCTTCTTGGCAGTCTGGATGGCCTTGGCCAGGCCCTCCAGCAGCGGCGCGGCGCCGGCGTACGAGAAGCGCGGCACCGAGCTCCACGGCGTGACCTGACTGGCCTTCACCGCGGGCAGCCGGCTCCAGGCGGGCTTGGCGGCCAGGTCCTTGGGCTGCAGCGCGGTGTTGCGGTTGTCCAGCAGGATCAGGTCGGCCGGGTACTTGTCGGCGTTCTCCCAGCTCAGGCTCTCGTAGTAGCCGCCAGTGTCCAGCTTGGCCGGCACCACGAACTCGACGCCGAGCTGAGCGAAGTACATCAGGTCGGTGCTGATCTGCGGGTTGGAGACGTAGAACAGGTCCGCACTCCCGGAGCCCGCCAGCACCTTGATGCCACCGGCCGCCTTCGCGGCCTGCCGCACGCTCTCGGCGGCGGCCTCGAAGCGGGCCTTGGCATCGGTGACCTTCTTGGCGCCCAGGTCGGCGCCGAGCGACTCGGCCAGCTTGGCGTAGTGCTCGATCGGCTGCGTCATCGGCACCCGGGCCACGGTCATCGCCGCGACGTTCGGGTTGACCTGGAGGATCTTGTCCTTGCTCTCGTCCGGGACGTACCAGAAGGCCCCGGGGTCGTACATGTGCGTCACCAGCAGATCCGGCCGCAGCGCCGCGTACTTCTCGATGTCGAACTCGCCGTAGGCGTTGCCGATGATCGTCACCTTGTCGACGTTCAGGTCGCCGGCCTGCGGATCGGCCTTGCCGTCCGCCGTCTTGGTCTCACCGAAGACGCCGACGATCTGCCGGTCGAGACCGAAGTCGACCAGGGCGGCCGCGGTACCGGTGAAGGCGACGATGCGCGAGGGGGTGCTCGGCGCGGTCAGCTGCTTGGGCTGGTCGTCGGTGAAGGACCACGGGCCCTTCTTCGCGGCGCCGGCACCGGCGGTCGCGGCCGTTCCACTCGTGGAACCACCACCGCTTCCGCAGGCGGTCAGCACGGCACCGAGGGCGGTGGCGCCGGTTGCGACGAGCAGGCCGCGACGGGAGAGCTGGCTGGCGGTTCTGGGGTGCATGCCGATGTCTTTCTCACGGGAGCCGAAGGGCGGGGCGGGGTGGCCCCGGCTGGGATAGGTTAACCTAACCTAAGTTGTTGTCCAGAGGGTCGCTCAGTTCTTCTCACCAGCCTCGGAGTCCACCCGTGTCTGTCACCAACTCCCCTCCGGCCCAAGGCTCTTGTCCCAGCGGATCGGGCGGCTCCGACGCCCTCCCGGGGGCGCCGGACGACCGTTCAGCGGGCCGTTTTCCGGGCCGTCCACGCAGCCGTTCAGCGGGCCGGCCGACCGGCAGTCCGCCGCACCGCACCGCGCTTCGCGCCGGCGGACTGCTGGCCTCGGTGCTCGTCCTGCTGGCCGTCCTCGCGCTGAGCATCGGCCTCGGCGCCCGCGCGATGTCGCCGGGCGAGGTCTGGCACGGGCTGCTCGACCACGGGTCACCGAACTACCCGGTGGTGCATCAGATGCGCCTGCCGCGAACCCTGCTCGGCCTGCTGGTCGGCACCGCACTCGGCCTGGCCGGCGGCGTCATGCAGGCACTGACCCGCAATCCGCTGGCCGACCCCGGCCTGCTCGGGATCAACGCGGGCGCCTCGGCCGCCGTGGTCACCGCCGTCTCGCTGCTGGGCGTGGCCACCTTCGACGGCTACGTCTGGTTCGCGCTGGCCGGCACCGCGATCGTCTCGGTGCTGGTCTACGTGATCGGCGGCGGACGCGGCGCCACCCCGGCCCGGCTGGCGCTGGCCGGCTCGGCGCTCAACGCCACGCTCTACTCCTACGTCAGCGCCGTGATGCTGCTGGACAGCAACTCGCTGGAGAAGATGCGCTTCTGGACGGTCGGCTCGCTCGCCGACGCCCGGCCCGACACCGTGCTCAAGGTGCTCCCGTTCATCGGCTGCGGCCTGCTGCTGGCACTCGCGCTGGCACGGCCGCTGAACACGCTCGCGCTCGGCGACGACACCGCCCGGGCCCTCGGCGCCCGCCCCGAACTGGTGCGCGGCGCGGCCATCCTGGCGGTCACCCTGCTCTGCGGCGCGGCCACCGCCGCCTGCGGGCCGATCGTCTTCGTCGGCCTGATGGTCCCTCATCTGGTGCGCGCGCTGACCGGCCCGGACCTGCGCTGGCTGCTGCCGTACTGCGCCGTGCTCGCGCCGGTGCTGCTGCTCGGCTCGGACGTGCTGGGCCGGGTGCTCGGCCGCCCGGGCGAGCTCCAGGTCGGCGTCGTGACCGCCGTCCTGGGCGGCCCGTTCTTCCTCTACTACGCCCGGCGCGGAAAGGCTGCCCGGATATGAACACGCTCCGCTTCGGGCGCGGCCTCTCGCTGCGCTACCGGCCGCGCGCGCTGGCCGCCGGCAGCGCCCTGGCACTGCTGGCACTGCTGGTCGGCGTCCTCAGCCTGGGCAGCGGCGACTATCCGATCAGCCCGGCGGAGGTGCTGCGCACGCTGGCCGGCAGCGGCTCCCCCGCCGACGACTTCATCGTCAACGAGCTGCGGCTGCCGCGCGTGGTCACCGCGCTGCTGGTCGGCGCCGCGCTGGCACTGTCCGGCGCGCTCTTCCAGTCGCTGGTGCGCAACCCGCTCGGCAGCCCCGACGTGCTCGGCTTCACCCAGGGCGCGGCGGCCGGGGCGCTGCTCGTCGTGGTGGCCGGCGGCAGCAGCCTCGCGCTGGCCTGCGGCGCGGTGGTCGGCGGGGTGGTGACCGGCGCCGCCGTCTGCGCGCTGGCCTGGCGCGGTGGCCTGCACAGCGGCCGGCTGGTGATGATCGGCATCGGCACCGCCGCGATCCTCACCGGCGTCAACGGCTACCTGCTGACCCGCACCCGGCTGATGGACGCCGCTCGCGCGGTGCTCTGGCTGACCGGCAGCCTGGACGGCCGGGGCTGGGGCGACGCGATGCCGCTGGTCGTCGCGCTCGCGGTGCTGGGCCCGCTTGTCCTGGTGGGCTGCGGGAGGGCGCTGCGGATGCTGGAGCTGGGCGATGACACCGCGGCCGGGCTCGGCATCCGGGTCGAGCCGCTGCGGCTGGGACTGCTGGCGGCAGCCGTGCTGCTCTCCTCGCTGGCCGCGGCCGCCGCCGGGCCGGTCTCCTTCGTCGCCCTGACCGCGCCTCAGCTGGCCAGACGGCTCACCCGGGCCCCCGGCCCCAACCTGCTCGCCTCGATGTGCACCGGAGCGGCCCTGCTGGTCACCGCCGACTGGGCGGCGCAACGGCTGATCAGCGGCCATCAGCTGCCGGTCGGCGTGGTGACCGGCGTGCTCGGCGGCGGCTACCTGATCCGGCTGCTGGCCGGTGAGCGGCGGGCCGGGCGGATATGACCAGGCCGCACCGATCCACGCAGCGCCGACCCACACAGCAACAACCCACCCACCACCAGCCCACGCGGCAACGACCGCGGCACACCGGAGAGGCAAGCATGGCGCAGGACGGATCACGACTGGCCGGCAGCGGGCTCACCCTCGCGTACGAGCGGCGCACGATCGCCGAGGAGCTCACCGTCGCCATCCCGGACCGGTCCTTCACGGTGATCGTCGGCCCCAACGCCTGCGGCAAGTCGACCCTGCTGCGCGCACTGTCGCGCACGCTGAAACCGGCGGCCGGCACCGTGCTGCTGGACGGTCAGGACATCGCCGGCCTGCCCGCCAAGCAGGTGGCCCGCACGCTGGGCCTGCTGCCGCAGTCGCCGCTCGCTCCGGACGGCATCACGGTCGCCGAGCTGGTGGCCCGTGGCCGCTACCCGCACCAGGGCCTGCTGCGCCAGTGGTCCGAACAGGACGAGCGCGTGGTCGGCGAGTCGATGGCGGCCACCGGCGTCACCGACCTCGCCGAGCGGATGGTCGACGAGCTCTCCGGCGGTCAGCGCCAGCGGGTCTGGATCGCGATGGCACTGGCCCAGCAGACGCCGCTGCTGCTGCTGGACGAACCGACCACGTTCCTGGACATCGCGCACCAGATCGAGGTCCTCGACCTGTGCGCCAGGCTGCACGAGGAGCAGGGCCGGACGCTGGTCGCCGTGCTGCACGACCTCAACCAGGCAGCCCGCTACGCCACCCACTTGATCGCGATGCGCGGCGGGCGGGTGGTCGCGGCCGGGGCGCCGGGCGAGGTCGTCACGGCCGAGCTGGTGCACGAGGTCTTCCGGCTGCCCTGCCGGGTGATCGAGGACCCGGAGAGCGGCACACCGCTGGTCGTGCCCGCCGCCCGGCGGCGCGCCGCCCCAAGCTCCGACCGACCCGCCGCCACCGACCGTCCCGCCGCAGACCGACCCGCCGCCGAAGCGAGCCGCGCATGAGCATCGACGTCTTCCGTGACGACTGGGGCATCCCGCACCTGCGGGCCGGCGACCCGCTGGAGCTCGCCTACGCCCAGGGCCACAACGCCGCCACCGACCGGGCCTGGCAGCTGGAGGTGGAGCGGCACCGGGCCCAGGGCAGCTCGGCCGCGTTCCTCGGCCCCGACAGCCTCGACTGGGACCGCTTCGCCCGGCAGGCCCGGCTCGCCGACACCGCCCGCCACTGCTTCGCCCGGCTGGACGACTCCACCGCCGCCTGGGTCCGCGGCTACGTCACCGGCGTCAATGACGGGCTGCGCGAACACGCCCACCGAGCACCGGAGTTCGCCGCCACCGGCCTGACCGTCGGCCGCTGGGAGCCGTGGACACCGCTGGCCCTGTGGCTCTCCCACCACATCCTCTTCGCCGGCTTCCCGAGCAAGCTGTGGCGCGAGCGGGTGGCGCAGGTGCTCGGCGAGCGGTCGATCGGCCTGTTCGCCACCGACGGTCTGTTCACCACCAGCGGCCTGCCCGCCTCCGGCAGCAACGGCTGGCTGATCGCCCCCGAGCGCACCGCGAGCGGTGCCGCGCTGATCGCCGGCGACCCGCACCGGTTCATCGAGGACCCCGGGATCTATCAGCAAGTCCACCTGGCCTGCCCCGAGTTCGACGTGGTCGGGCTGGCCGTACCCGGCGTCCCCGGCCTGGCCCACTTCGGCCACACCGGAGACGTCGCCTGGGCGATCACCAACGCCATGGCCGACTACCAGGACCTCTACCACGAGCGGTTGCGGCGCACCGCAGGCGGCGGCGTCGAGGCGCTCGGCCCCGACGGCTGGCGCCCGGCCGCCGCGCACACCGAGACCATCGAGGTGGCCGGGGGCGAACCGGTCACCATCGAGGTGGTCGAGACCGACCGTGGACCGGTCGTGATCGGCGGCCCTGACGACGCCTCTGATTCGGACGGCTCCGGTGGAGCGATGAGCCTGCGCTACCCGCCCAGGGTCCGTGCGGAGTTGGGGTTCGCCGCGCTCCCCGCACTGCTGCGGGCGCGGACCGTGGCCGACGTCGACCGGGCGATGGACCAGTGGGTCGAGCCGGTCAACGTGGTCCAGGCCGCCGACACAGCGGGCGGCCTGCTGCACCGGGTGGCCGGCGCCGTGCCGCTGCGCGACCCGCGCAACCGGCTGCTGCCGGTGCCCGGTTGGGAGGCCGGCCACGACTGGCACGGCTGGTACGCCCCGCTGCCGCGCGCCGAGGTCACCGGCTACGCCGTGATGGCCAACCAGCGCGGCCTGGCCGCACCGCTGGGCGTCGAGTTCTCCGCCCCGCACCGCGCCGATCGGATCGCGGAGCTGCTGGCCGGCACCAGTAGCTGGCAGGGCGACCAGATGGCCGCCGTGCACACCGACACCCACCTCGCCTCCGCCGGGCCCCTGCTCGACCTGCTGGCCGGGCTGACCGGGCTGAGCCCGGCGGCCGACCGGCTGCGCACGCAACTGCTCGGCTGGGATCGGCGGATGGCCGCCGACTCGGTGGCCGCCGGCCGCTACGCCGCACTGCGCTCCGCACTGGTGCGCCGGTTCGCGGCCGAGCCGGCACTGGCCGGCCTGGCCGAGCCCTCCGGCCGTCCCGCACTCTTCGCGCCCTGGCTCTCGCTCACCGCACGGATCGGCTTCGCCCTGGAGTACCTGCTGGACGGCGACCTGCCGCGCAACGGCCTGCTGCCGGGCGTGCAACCGGCGGCACTGCTGCGCAGCGCCATCGAGGAGCTGGCCATCGAGGAACCGGCCGCCGAAGGACCTCCCGACAACAGTCCGACCTGGGGCGAGACCCACCGCCTCGCCCACTGGCAGGCACTGCCCGCCACCGACCCGACACCCGGCCCCACCCTGGCCGGCGACCACGACTGCGTGCTCGCCACCTCGTGCGTCCCCGGCATCACCGACCTCAGCGCCCGCGCCTCGGCCGCCCGCTACGTCTGGGACCTGGCCCGGCGCGAGGACAGCCGCTGGATCGTCCCGTTCGGCGCCGACGGCGTCCCCGGCACCCCGCACCACCATGACCAACTTCCGCACTGGCTGTGCGGAACCCTGGTGCCGGTGATCACCGACTGGACCAGGCTCGAGCCGACCCCCGGCAAGGACACCGATGACCACTGACCAGCCCACCCCCACCGGCCGCACCCACACGCGGGACGTCCCGGGCTTCGGCACCGTCCTGATCCGCCCACTCGACCCGGCCGGCGACGCCGAGGCAGTGCACGGCTGGGTCAACGAGGAGCGCGCCCGATTCTGGGGCATGATCGGCCACAGCCGCGAACGGGTCCAGGAGATCTACGAGTTCGTCGACTCGCTGACCACCCACCACGCCTACCTCACGCTGCGCGACGGCGTGCCGGCGGCGCTCTTCCAGACCTACCAGCCCGAGCACGACCCGCTCGGCGAGCACTACCCCGTCCAGCCGGGCGACCTCGGCATCCACCTGCTGATCGCCCCCGCCGACGGCCCCCGGCTCCCCGGCCACACCGAACGGCTGGTCTCGGTCTTCCTCGACTTCGCCCTGGCCGACCCGACCGTCCGGCGCCTGGTGGCCGAGCCCGACACGCGCAACGAGAAGTCGATATCCCGGCTGCTGCGCAGCGGCTTCGTACTCGGTCCCCAGGTGGAGCTGGCGGAGAAGCACGCGCAGCTCGTCTTCCTCCCCCGCCCGGCCTACGACATGCGCTAGCGGGACTCGACCCGTCCGAGCGGGTCCGGCCCGGCCGTCAGCGCGTCACAGGCCGTCTGCCACGCGGAATCCCCGGGGTAGAGCTCGCTGCGCAGGTAGGCCGCGGTGAGCCGCTGGATCACCGACACCCGGTCGAGGTTCTCGTCCGTGGTCTCGGCGACGTCGTAGCCGGAGACGCCGCCGAGGCCGTGCTCCGCACCGAACAGCGTCAGCAGGGACTTGGGGCCCGGGGCGAGGTGGTACGGATCGGCATGCCAGTCCGGGCCCCGAACCGTCAGGTGGGTGGAGGCGTCCTGGTCACCGGCGACCACGAGTGCGGGCGTCGTCATCGTGGAGAAGTCCGTGGTCAGCAGGAACGGAAGGCTCTCCGCCACGGACTCCGTGATGGCATCGCCGCCCCTGCCGGGCGCGGCCAGCAGCACGCCCGCCTTGATCCGCGGCTCGATCAGGTCGACCTCGGTGCCGTCCTGCGGATCGGTGAGCCGGGCACCCAGCAGCAGGCTCGCGGTGTGCCCACCCATCGAGTGCCCGGCCACGGCGACCCTGCTCCGGTCCAGGCGCCCGAGGAGTTGCGGCACCGCGGCCTCGATCGCGTCGAGCCGGTCGAGGACGAGCGTCATGTCCTCGGCCCGCGATCGCCAGAACAGCGGCGCCCCAGGGGTGTTGGGGTCCAGGTCCAGCGTCCTGGAGCTCAGGTGGGTGGGCTGGATCACGACGAAGCCGTGCGCCGCCCAGTAGTTGGCAAGGGGGGCGTAACCGTTCAGCGAGGACAGGTGGTTGGAGTAGCCCTGCCCGTGCGAGAGCAGGATGACCGGCAGCTCCCCACCGGTCACGGGCGCGGAGACGCGCACCTCCAGGTCCACGGCCCGACCGGGTGCCGGCAGCACGACCGGACTGACCGAGAGGACGGGGACGGGCGAGCCGAGGATGTCGGCCGGGTACGTCGATTCACTCATGGTGCGTTTTCCCTTCAATGGCCTCTGCTGCCGGCCTCGATCGGGCGGCAGCGGGCGAGGTACGCAGGACCGCCGGTACCGAAGTAGGCACGGGCCATACCTACGGCCACGACTACGGCATCGGCTGCGATCTCGGCTACGCTGAAGCGGAGCATCGTTCCGATTAATATACGGAGCGCTGTTCCGCTTTGTCGACGGCCATCGAGAGGAGCCAGCGGTGCCCACCACAGGCCAGTCCGGAGAGGTACCGGCCCGCAGCAAGCGGGCCGACGCGCAGCGCAACCAGCAGACGCTGCTCGCCGCCGCCGCCGAGGTGTTCGTCTCCTCCGGCATCGACGCACCGATCCGTGAGATCGCCGCCAAGGCGGGCGTCGGGATGGGGACGATCTACCGCCACTTCCCGACGCGGGCGGATCTCGTCGTCGCCGTCTACCGCCACCAGGTCGAGGCCTGCGCGGAGGCCGGCCCGGTCCTGCTGGCCGCTGCCGAATCCCCGCTCGCCGCCCTGCGCCAGTGGACGGACCTCTTCGTCGACTTCCTCGTTACGAAGCACGGACTCGCCAACGCGATGCAGTCGGACAGCAGCGGCTTCGACGCCCTGCACAGCTACTTCCTCGACCGCCTGGTGCCCGTCTGCGCGCAGCTGCTCGACGCGGCGGCCGACGCCGGCGAGATCCGGCCCGGCACCCAGGCCTACGAGCTGATGCGCGGCATCGGCAACCTGTGCATCGGCCGCGACAGCGACCCCCGCTACGACCCCCGCCGACTGGTGGCTCTGCTCCTCCAGGGCCTGCGGCAACCGCCGTCAGCCCCGCCGGCCTGACCCCTCATCCCCCGTCCGCCGTCCCCCGTCCCCCTCCGCCGTCACCGCGCCGCAGCCCCCGCCCGGCGGAACAGCGCCGCCCAGAGGAACGGCTCGCCGAAGCACGGCGAGTCGGGCGCCTCGTCACGCATCCGGCGCAGCTCGACCTCGGTCAGGTCGGCGAAGATCCAGCGCAGCGACTCCGGCGTGTAGGCCAGGCCGCCGTGCAGGCCGGCGTCGCGGTAGAAGTCCGCGTCGGAGAGCTCGGAGCCCATCGCACCGGCGGCGAAGCAGCTGAGTGCCAAGTGCCCGCCGGGTGCGAGCGCGCGGTCGAGCAGCGCGCGGTAGCTGATCCGGCGGTGCGGCGGCAGGTGGTGGAAGCAGCCCGAGTCGTAGATCAGGTCGTACGGTCCGGCCGGCACGGCGCCGCCGGGCGCGAACGCGTCGCCGCAGTGGAACCGGACCCGGGCTCCGGCCTCCCTGGCCCGCTCCCGCGCCCAGGCGATGGCCGTCGGGGAGAGGTCCACGGCGTCCACCTCGAAGCCGAGGCCGGCCAGGTACACGGCATTGCGGCCCGGGCCGCAGCCGAGGTCGAGCGCCCGGCCCGGCGTGATCAGGCCGCGGTCGAGGTAGTCGACCAGGCTCTCGTCCGGCTTCGACACGAAGAACGGGACCGGCCGGTCCCGATCGGTGTAGAAGCCGTCCCACCACGTCACCGCCCGAGCATCGGCGGACCAGCGCCGTGCCTCCGGTGTGAACAGGCCGTCCAGCAGCTCCAGCACATCTTCGATCGTGCGCACGGTGCGATCCATCAAGTCCCCCTCGGTGATGGGGAGATGCTAGGCCGAACCAGCGCATCGGCCCAGCTCGGCGGCCCGCGCCGGGGGATCCGAAAAGCCGTGGACGGGCGCACGGACGCCTCCCCGGCCGACCCCTGGCAACGGACCCGGCACCCCGGGCGAAAAAGTGTCCGCACCCCCGGCGCGGCCCGCCACGGGCGGTTTCTGCGGCGCGCGCGGGCGGGTTTCTCGCGGGAATGACCGCGCCTCTCCCGCGCTCGGCCTTCTGGTACTGTCGCCGGGTCGCAACAGGCGGGTCCGACAGTGGATCCGGAACGAAGGAGGTGAGACCGATCAGCGCTGTGTCAGATCGGGTGCTCCCTCCGCACCGCCGCGCGTTCTAGGTCCACGTCCGGGCTCAGGTCCGGACCCAGGTCCTCGGAATCCTGCTCGGCAGTGAGCGGACGGTCGAGGGAGCCCCGGAAGCTTCCCGAAAGGCTCTCCCCTTGTCGATCTTCTCCTCCGCCCGGCTCCGCTCCACCCTCACCCGCCGGCTGCGCGCCGCCGGCTGCGTCTTCGCCGAGGACGAGGCGCGGCTGATCATCTCCACCGCGAACACGCCCGCCGAGCTCGCCAGCATGGTGGAACGCCGAGTTGCCGGCCTGCCGCTCGAACACGTCCTCGGCTGGGCCGAGTTCTGCGGCCTGCGGATCGCGGTCGGCGCCGGGGTCTTCGTGCCGCGCCGCCGCACTGAGTTCCTCGTCCAGCAGGCGGCCGCACTCGCCCGCCACGGCGCGGGCACCACAGGCGCCGGCCCGGCCCGTCCCGACGCGCCCACTGTCGTGGTCGATCTCTGCTGCGGCTCCGGCGCGTTGGGCGCGGCGCTCGCCTCGATGCTCGGCCGGGTCGAGCTGCACGCCGCCGACATCGACCCGCTCGCGGTGGAGTACGCCCGCCGCAACGTCGCGCCGGCCGGCGGACACGCGTACCAGGGCGACCTGTACGACCCGCTGCCCGCCGAACTGCGCGGCCGGATCGACGTGTTGCTCGCCAACGTGCCGTACGTTCCCACCGAGGACGTCCAGTTGCTGCCCGCCGAGGCCCGCGAGCACGAGGCCCGGGTCGCGCTGGACGGCGGCGCGGACGGGCTCGATGTGCTGCGCCGGGTGACGGCCGAGGCCGCGCACTGGCTGGCGCCCGGCGGCCTGCTGCTCTTCGAGACCACCGAACGCCAGGCCGACGCGGCGGTCCGGGCCGTCACCGGGGGCGGGCTGAGCGCGCAGGTGGCCGTCGAGGAGGACTGGGAGGCCACCGTCGTCATCGGCATCCGCGACCGCGCGTAGGACACGTTCGATTGCGCGTCTCGTACGTGATGCGGCGTCAATCGGGTGACAATGCACGACATGGCGAACATTGACGACTACAGCGGCGGCCAGCACACTCCCGACGTGCTGGTGGTGACGACCAACGACATTCCGGGCTACCGGATCGAGAAGGTGATCGGCGAGGTCTTCGGCCTGACCGTCCGATCGCGCAACATCGGCAGCCAGATCGGCGCGGGCTTCAAGTCACTGGCCGGCGGCGAGCTGCGCGGGCTGACCAAGACCCTGGTGGAGAGCCGCAACCAGGCGATGGACCGGCTGGTCGAGCAGGCCAAGGCGCGGGGCGCGAACGCGATCCTGATGATGCGCTTCGACGTCAGCGACGCGGCCGGGGTCGGCACCGAGGTGTGCGCGTACGGGACGGCCGCAGTGATCAAGCCCGTCGACTGACGGACCGCAGGACCCGCAAGCCGACAGGCTGACGCGCACAGTCGGCCCCGAAGTGGCCCCACTCCCCGACTCCGGGGTGTGGGGCCGCTTCGGGGCCGCCTCGCGGCTACTGCCCGCCCATCGCGAGGATCTGGTCGTATCCCAGACCCAGCTTGTTCAGCCCGGTGATGCTGTCCGCGCTCTCGCCGGTCTTCGCCACCAGGTCCTGGACCTGGGCCGGGGTCAGCGGCGGCGCCGGAGTCGCGGGGAACTTGTCCCCGGTCAGACCGCTGCCGAAGCCGCCGCCCGCGTCGGCCTGGGCCCCCCGAGCGGCCAGCCGGCTGAAGGTGTCCTTCAGGGCCTTGCCGTCCAGCGCGCTCGCGCCGGCCGGCACCTGGGCGGTCGGCGCGCTCTGCCGGAAGCTCAGCTTCAGCGGCAGGTGGACGTCGGCGGTCGCCTTCTCGTCGAACTGCGCGAGGTCGATCCTGATCGAGTCGATCACCCCGCCCTTGATCGACAGGTCCACCGCGATGTTCTTGTCCGGCACGTCGCTCGCGGAGTCGGGCAGCTTGCCGCCCGCCTTGCCGATCTTGTCGCGCAGCGGGGCGATCGCCTTCAGCGCACTCTCCGCAAGGTTGCGGGACGAGACGGTGGCGACGATGTGCTCGCCGCCGTCGGCCTTGCCCTTGTCCTCGAAGTGGACGTTGTTCGAAAAAGCGTCACGGAGCCCGCGGCCGAGGTCGCTGAGCTCCTGCGGAGCGAGCGAGGGCAGTGCGGACGGGCTCGCACCGGACGCGTCGCCGGGCGTCTGACCAGCCGCCTGACCGGGTGTCTGCTCGCCGGAGCCCTGCTTGGCCAGGTCGGTCAGCGTCTGCTGGTCGATCGAGACCCACTTGCCGCCGACCGCGTCCTTGAGCGCACCGAGATCGGCCGGCAGCTGGTCCAGCTCCTGCTTGACCTTCGCCGGGTCCTGGCCGCCCAGCTTGGCGATCGCCGGGACGTCGGCCCGCAGGTAGGCGGTCTGCCCCACCTGGCGCAGCTCGACGAGCGAGGCGCCGCTGCGGTCCGCCAGCGCCACGGAGCTGCTCAGCGACTTCGCCTCCGCCTCCGCCTTGGCCCGGTCGGGAGCCGCCTTGAACTGGAAGCTCTCCAGGTCCTTCAGCGGCTTGTCGGCGTGCCACCCGACGGCCAGGCTGAGTCCGGCCACGGCGTTCGCGTTCTCCGGCTCGATCTTCTCGCCGGTGGCCTTGCCGTACGCGACCAGCTGGTCGGGCGTCAGGTCCAGCGAGAGGGTGGCCGACAGCTCGTTGCCCGAGGTCAGCTTGCCGAACGCACCGGACACCTGCTGAGCGGCGGTCAGCTCCTTGATGGTGCCGCAGGCCGATACGCCTGCGGCGATGAGGGTGGTCCCGGTGGCGGCGACCAGGGCGGCCCGCGCCGCACGGCCTATCGCGGTGTTGATGATCCGTCTCCTCTTTGCCTCTTCTTTGCCAAAACTGGGAGCCAAGCTACCTCACCGCACCGACACTCCCTCACCCACCCCGATCAGTTGCCGAGCCGCCCCGCCAGCACCGCCCGCAGCTGCGCGGTCCTGGCCAGCCAGCGCGCACCCTCGCCGCTCTCCGCCCACAGCTCGGCCAGCTCCGACTCGGCCCCGACCACCCGGTCCAGCGCCCGCACCGCCAGGCCGTCCAACTCGGCCGGGAGCGCGGGCAGCCCCGCCTTGGGCCCGTACTCCGGATCCACCGGCTCGCCCCCGGGCCGCTGGGCGGCTACCAGGGCGGCCGCGGCGACCGCCGTCTGCCCGGTCACGGCCGCGAACGCGCCCACACCCGCCGCCACCTCCCGCAACGCCGCACGGACCAGGAGCTCCCCGACGGCGGGCCCGGCCGCGTCCAGCCGGTCGGCGAAGTCCGCGGCGGCGTCGTTGTCGAAGGAGCCGATGTCCCAGGTGCCCATGGCTGCTCTCCCCACTTCCTTGCAATCGATCAAATTTTCGATTCGGCAAGGGCATCCTCGCAACCACCACTGACAACGGAGGCGGGGCGCCGGATGCAACGGACACATCCGACGCCCCGCCCTCCGCACGCCCGCACGCACCCCCGCGCGCTCACCCCACACCCACGCCCCGCAGGCTCACCCCCGCCCCGGCGCCGCGCCCGGCGGCACCTCCAGCACCGCGAACCGCATCCCCGCGGCCGTCAGCCGGTCGATCAGCGCGGTGCCCATCGCCGCCGCGGGCGTCACCTGCCCGGCCGTCGCCGGCAGCTCGTCGAAGGCCAGGCAGAGCGCCGACTCGGCCAGCATCTTCGCCGTCTCGTCGTACCCCGGGTCGCCGCCGGAGACCTCGGTGAAGACCTGCGCGCCGCCGCTCTCGCCGACGAACCTGACGGTGAACCAGGACTTCGCCCGCCGCTGCGCGCTCGGCCCCTGCCCCGGCTTGCGCAGCGCCCCCAGCAGCCGGCGCAGCGCCGGGAGCTGGGCGGCGACGGCCAGCAGCGCCATCCCGGCGGCGCCGGCCAGCGCGACCGGCAGGTGCTTTACGGCGGCGTGGTGGCCGTAGCGGAAGTCGGGCCCGTAGGCCGGCAGCGCGGCGGCCGAGCGGACCACCACCTGCGGGTCGATGGTGGGCAGCGGCAGCGCCCAGGCACGGGCGGGCCGCGACCAGCGCGGGCGGTCGGGCGCGCCGCTGATCCGGCGCCCGGCCGGGCGCGGTTCGACGGCCCGGCGGGCCCGGGCCGCCTCGGCGGTGGCGCGCGGGCGGGCGAGCACGTCGAGCGCCGAGGCGAAGGTGCCGCCGGAGAACGTGCCGCCGGCCCGGACGAAGCCGCGCACCTCGACCGGGGCGCCCCGGGTGCCGGCCGGCAGCCGGTTGACGGTGAAGAGCACGCCGAGGTCGTGCGGCACCGAGTCGAAGCCGCAGGAGTGCACCAGCCGGGCACCGCTGCGCACCGCGCGCTCGTGGTGCAGCAGGTACATCCGGTCCACGAACTCGGGCTCGCCGGTCAGGTCCAGGTAGTCCGTCCCGGCGTCGGCGCACGCGGCGACCAGCGGCTCGCCGTACCGGAGGTACGGGCCGACGGTGCTGACCACGACCCGGGCCGAGGCGGCGACCGCGCGCAGCGCGTCCCGGTCGGCGGCGTCGGCGGCGAGCAGCGGCAGCTCGGCCAGCTGCGGGTGCCGGGAGGCGAGCTGCTCGCGCAGCGCCCCGAGCTTCTCGGGGTTGCGACCGGCCAGCGCCCAGCGGCAGTTCGGCGGCGCGTTGCGGGCGAGGTACTCGGCGGTCAGCCGGCCGGTGAACCCGGTGGCACCGAAAAGGACGAGGTCGTACGGGCGCTCGGCGTCCATGATGATCCCTACTGGCCGGTAGACGGGCGGCCCACGGTAGGGACCGGGCCGACACGGTGTCAACGCGGCGCGGCAGCCTCCACGGCGCCCGACCGAACCTGTCCCGAACCTCCGCGAGCCGCATCGCGCGAGCCGAGCGCGGCGGTGCGCCCGGCCGCACTCCCAGCCCGCTCCCAGCAATCACCCGGCCGCCATGACCTCGGGCGATGTGGATTCGATCGGAACTGGGCCTCGCCACCGGCCCTGACCAGCGACTGGCCGGCCCTGGTCAATGGTTCGTCAAATCTCCCAACTGTTGCTTCCTGAAAGCTTGTTGAGAATCTCCCGATGCGCTTTGATGAGCCTCGGTCAAGCGGCCCCGACGGCGCCCGATCCGGCACCCCCAACCGCCGGGCCCGCGCTCCCCGGCCGCGCCATGACCTTCACCCGTGCCCGGCACCGCCGCGCTGCGGCCCGCCGGGTTCCGGTGCACGCCCAACACCAGCCCCGACACCACTTTCGCCACACACATAGCTTTTGCCCCCCCACAGCACCAAAAGGAGCTCGGGATGCGCAACTCGCGCGAAGACCGTACCCCCACCACCGGCCGCGGCCGGTCCTGGAGGCTGCGCAACACCGCCGCCGTCGCCGCGCTGGCCCTGGCCGGCCTGGTCGGCACCGCCACCAGCAGCACCGCGGCCCCCGCCGCCGCCGACCTCGGCGCCGTGAACCACGCCGTGATGTCGCACGGCAAGCTCGTCCACGTGCAGACCAACGGCCGGCACGGCGTGGTCCCGATGAAGGGCGCGAAGGGCGCCAAGTGGACCGCGCACACCAGCCGCACCGCACCGGCCGCCGCCGGAAACCTCGTCTACAACGGCGGCCCGGTCCAGCACCAGGTGTCGGTCTACCTGGTCTTCTGGGGTAACCAGTGGGACAGCGACTCCAACGGCGTCCAGCAGTACGAGACCAACCTGTTCAACGGCCTCGGCACCTCGCAGGACACCTGGTCCACCGTCACCTCCCAGTACACCGACAACTCCGGCTCCGGCCCGTCCTTCGGCGGCCCCGTGCTCGGCGGCACCTGGGTGGACGACTCCTCGGCCGCGCCCGGCTCGGCGGCCCAGGCCGACATCGCCGCGGAGGCGGACGCCGGCGCCGCGCACTTCGGCGTCTCCGGCCCGGACGTGCAGATCGTCGTGATGAGCCCGAGCGGCACCTCGCCCGACGGGTTCCCCAACTCCGGCTTCTGCGCCTGGCACGACTACGACGGCAACGTCTCGTACACCAACATGCCGTACGTGCTCGACGCCGGCTCCGGCTGCGGCGCGGGCTCGGTGTCGAGCCAGCTCGACGGGTTCAGCATCGTCGAGGGCCACGAGTACGCCGAGACGATGACCGACCCGCAGCCGTCCAGCGGCTGGGTGGCCTCGGACGGCGAGGAGGACGGCGACCTCTGCGCCTGGCAGAACCTCGCCGCCGTATCGCTGCCCACCGGCTCCTTCGCCATGCAGCCGACCTGGAGCAACGCGGCCGGCGGCTGCGCGATCTCGGGCTGACTCGCCGACCGGCGCGCCAAGCTGACGTTGCGTCAGCTCGGCACGGTCAGTTCGGCGCGCCGGTCCACGCCAGCAGTCGGTCCAGCTCCCAGGTCGTGATCACCCGCTCCGCCGGCACCCCCGCCTGGGCCGCGCGCACGCAGCCGTACTCCTGCCAACTCAGCTGCCCCGGCGCGTGCGCATCGGTGTCCAGCGCGAACAGGCAGCCGGCCTGCTCGGCCTGGCGCAGCAACCGCATCGGCGGATCCAGCCGCTCCGGGCGGGAGTTGATCTCGACCGCGGTCCGGTACTCGGCGCAGGCCGCGAAGACCTCGGCCGCGTCGAACTCCGACTCGGGGCGCTCCTTGCCGCCGCCGCGCCGGCCGTCACCGGCGGCCACCAGGCGGCCGGTGCAGTGGCCGAGCACATCGACCAGCGGATTGCGCACCGCGTTGACCAGTCGGCGGGTCATCGGCCGCGCCGCCATCCGCAGCTTCGAGTGCACCGAGGCGACCACCACGTCCAACTCGGCCAGCAGCTCGTCCTCCTGGTCGAGCGAACCGTCCTCCAGGATGTCGCACTCGATCCCGGTGAGCAGCCGGAACGGCGCCAGCCGCTGGTTCAACTCCGCGATCACGTCGAGCTGTTCGCGCAGCCGCTCGGCACTCAGTCCGCGTGCCACGGTGAGCCGCGGCGAGTGGTCGGTGAGCACCGCCCAGTCATGCCCCAACTCCACTGCCGCGCGCGCCATTTCCTCGATCGGGCTGCCGCCGTCCGACCAGTCGGAGTGCAGATGACAGTCGCCGCGCAGGGCTGCCAGCAGCGCCGCGGCGGCCGGGTCCAGCTCGACCAGCGGGCCGGCCGCCCGGGCCTCCAGCTCGGCCAGGTACTCCGGCACGGCGCCCTCGCGCGCCTGGCTCACCACAGCGGCGGTGACCGGTCCGAGCCCGGGCAGTGCGGCCAGGCCGGCCGTGGTCCGCGGCAGCTCGCCGCCCGCCCGTTCCCGCTCCCGCAGCGCCGCCGCGGCCTTGCGGAACGCCTGCACCCGGTAGGTCGAGGCCTGTTCGCGCTCCAGCAGGAAGGCGATCCGCTCCAGCGCGGCGATCGGCTCCATCACCATTCCCTTCCCTCTCGGCAGTCCCGCCATCATCGACGCCCGGCCATGAGCCCGCCCGGCCGACGCGCCGAGCAGCCGCGCCACCCCCGCCCCGCCCGGCGCGGCTGCCACCATCGACGCATGCCCGACCCGAGCGCCACCGTGACCGAGGTGGACGGCCGCCGACTACGCCTGACCCACCTCGACCGCGTCCTCTACCCGCACACCGGCCACACCAAGGCGGCCGTGCTGCACTACTACGCGCAGGTCGCTCCGTTCCTGCTGCCGCTGCTGGCCGGGCGCCCGGCCAGTTTCCTGCGGCTGCCGGAGGGTGTGGACGGCGAGCGGTTCTGGGCCAAACGGGTGCCGCCGGGCGCACCGAGCTGGGTGCAGGGGCTGGACGTGACCCACCATCGCGGGATGCCGCGCCAGGAGGAACTACGGCAGGTGGTGGTCGCCGACCTGTCCACACTGCTCTGGGCGGTGAACCTCGGCTGCCTGGAGTTCCACGTCCCGCAGTGGCGCGAGGACGCGCTCACCCACGACCGGCTGATCATCGACCTGGACCCGGGCGACGGCGCGGGCGTCGTCGAATGCTGCGCGGTCGCGCTGGTCGCGCGCGAGCTGCTCGCCGCCGACGGGCTGCGCGCCTGGCCGAAGACGACCGGCAGCAAGGGGCTGCACCTGACCGTCCCGCTCACCGAGACACCGGCCGACCAGGTCACCGGCTACGCGCGCGAGGTGGCCCGGCGGCTGCGCCGGGCGCTGCCCGAGCTGGTGGTCGACCAGATGGCCAAGCAGCTGCGGCCGGGCCGGGTCTTCGTCGACTGGTCGCAGAACAACAGCGCGAAGACCACGGTGGCCGCGTACTCGCTGCGCGCCCGGCCGGAGCCGACCGTCTCGACACCGCTGACCTGGGCCGAGCTCGCCGCCTGCCGGCGCCCCGAACAGCTCGCCTTCACCGCCGACCAGGTCCCCGCCCGGCTGCTCGCCGACGGCGACCCACAGGCCGGGCTCACCGATCCGGAGGCGGCGGGCCGGCTGCCATAGCCGGGTGGCCGGCCCCGCCACGTCACGTCACGACACCGCGCGCAGCGCCCGCCGCTTCCGGCCGGGCTGCTCCTTCGCCGCGCCGTCCTCTCCGTGCTCGGCCTGCTCGCCCTGTTCACCCTGCTCAGCGGCGTGCAGCGCCTGCGCCAGCTCCTCGCGCGTCATCGAGGAGCGACCGGGGATCCCGCGCTCGGTGGCCAGCTTGTAGAGCTCGGCCTTGGTCAGCGCGTCGAGATCCGGCGTCCCGGCATCCGGTGCCTTCCGCTTCCGGCCGTTCCCCGCGCTCCGCCCGCGTGCCGCCGGGCGCGCCTGCTCGCTCGCCGCCGGCGCCGCCTCGCCGGCGCCCGCACCACCGCCCTCACCGCCGGCGCCACCCGCTGCCTGCAGGCTTCGCTCCAGCACGGCCATCAGGTCCACCACGTTCGTCGTCTCGGGCATCGGCGCCGCGCTGACCACCTCCTCGCCCGCCAGCTTCGCCTCCACCAGCTCCCGCACCTGGGCGGCGTAGGTGTCCTGGTACTCCTCCGGGTCCCAGTCCGCGCTGAGCGCCTCGATCAGCTGCCTGGCGGCGGCGAGCTCCTTGGCCGACGGCTCGGCCGGGCCTTCGGGCAGGTTGTCGATCTCCCGGTGCGGATCACGCACCTCGTCCGCGTAGTGCATGGTCTGGAGCACGAGCACATCGCCCTCCGGCCGCACCGCCGCCAGGTACTGCTTGCCGCGCATGACGAACATCGCCAGGCCCGCACGGCCGGTGTCGCCGAGCGCGCGGTGCAGCAGCGCGTACACGCGTGCGTACTCCTTGCCGCGCGGTCCCAGGTAGTACGTCTTGTCGAAGTAGATCGGGTCGATGGTGTTCAGATCGACGAATCCACTGATCTCGATCGACTTGGACCGTCCGGGTGAGATCTGGTCGAGCTCGGCCGGTTCGAGGACCACGTACTCGCCCTCGGCGAGCTCGAAACCCTTGACGACGTCGCCGTACTCGACCTCCTCGCCGGTGCGCTCGTTCACCCGCTGGTTGCGCACCCGGTCCGAGGTGCCGCGCTGCAGCTGCCGGAAGTGCACCGAGTGGTCCTCGGTCGCCGAGTACAGGCCCACCGGCACGGTGACCAGCCCGAAACTCAGCGTGCCCGTCCAGATCGGTCTGGCCATCGCCGCGCACCTCCTCAGCACGCACCTGCCTGGTGGCTCCCCCGGTCTCTCAGTATTCACCCGCGCCCGTCCGACAGACACCCGTCCACCCGGACCGTCCCCGCCCGCCGGCCTCCGACCGCTGCGCGCGCTGGACGCGCCGGGCGACCTCCTCGCTCCAGGTGCTCCGCACCCACCCACCCACCCACCCACCCACCCGCGCACCCGCACACCCGCCCGCGCACCTTCGACACCCCGCCCCGCCTACCCTGAACGCATGTCAGCCACCCCGACCCGGCCCTCGACCAGGCACTCGATCAGCGACGACCTCGGGAACCTCCTCCAACTCCCCTCCCCCGTGCGGCGCGTGGTCTCCCTGGTGCCCTCGCTCACCGAGGCGGTGGCGGCGACCGCGCCCGGTCTGCTGGTCGGCGCGACCGACTGGTGCACCCACCCGGCCGACCTCGCGGTCACCCGGATCGGCGGCACCAAGAACCCCGACACCACGCGCATCGCCGAGCTCCGGCCTGACCTGGTGATCGCGAACGAGGAGGAGAACCGCGCGGCCGACCTCGACGCGCTGCGCTCGGCCGGCGTGCCGGTCTACGTCACCGAAATCCGCACGCTCGACCAGGCGTTCCGCTCCCTGGACCGGCTGCTCACCGGCGCCTGCGGCCTGCCGCGCCCACCCTGGCTCGACGCGGCCGAGGCCGCCTGGCAGGCGCTCCCCACCCCAACCGCCACCCGCACCGCCGTGGTCCCGATCTGGCGGCGCCCGTGGATGGTCCTCGGCCACGACACCTTCGCCGGCGACCTCCTGCTCCGCCTCGGCGTGCGCAACCAGTACGCCGACCATCCCGACCGCTACCCCGCCATCCCCCTGCCCACGCTGCTCGCCGCCGCCCCGGACCTGGTCGTCCTCCCCGACGAGCCGTACCGCTTCACCCCCACCGACGGCCCCGAGGCCTTCCCAGCCCACCCCGCCGCCCTGGTCAGCGGCCGCCACCTGACCTGGTACGGCCCGTCCCTCACCGAGGCCCCGGCCATCCTCGCCGCCCAACTGACCACGGACTGAGCCGCGCCCCGCCACCACACGCGGACCCGGAACAGCCGGCCCAGCGCCGGAAGTCGGCCGATCCGACGACCGGTGCAGCGCTCCGAGCCGCCGCTCAACCCCCGGATGGAGACCGCCTCTCCACCCGGATGTCCACCCACGGGTCGAGGACGAACCACAGCGGATCCGGCACCCTCGTGCCATGGCGATCACTCAGAACCCGCTCCGAGCAGTCCTCTTCCAGCACTCCCCCGGCCGGCCCGCGGACACCTCCTGTAACAGGCAGCTCCCTTTCTCATCTAATGAGGCTAGGCTAGCCTTCCTTAAGTTGCCCTGGTCTGACGGGCCAACCGGCGGCCCCGCCATGCCTCGCCGCGCCGTGCCCCGGCACGATCGGCACGGCCCGATCAGCGCGGTCCGACAGGTCGGGCACCGTCCCTGGGCGATGTCACGCCCCGAGCCGAGGACCGATCGTGCCCCTCCCCTCCCCCCGCAGCCGGCACGAGCACCGGGCCGCGGTCTACTGCTGGCCGTCCCCGGCCGACGGCGCCACCCCTGACCAGCAGGAGGGCCTCGCCCGCCGCCAGGTCGCCGAGTTGGGCCTCTCGCTCGCCGCCCACCACGTCTTCACCGACGCCCGCACCGCCGCCTGGTCCGGCGCCACCGCCGCGCCCGGCACCCGCCCCGGCTGGGAGCAGCTGCTCACCGCGCTGCGCGCCGGCGAGTTCGGGCACCTCTTCCTGCACCACGCCGAGCAGCTCGAACGGCACCCCTGCGCCTTCGACGAACTCCTCACCCTCGCCACCGAACACCACCTGCACCTCTACGGGCACCCCAGCGACCTCAACGACCCCTCCGTCCGTGCCACCCTCCGTCAGGCCACCGAGCGGGCCTGCCGGACCGCCAGGGAGATCTCCGACCGCAGCCGCCACGCCCACCGCGAGGCCGCAGCCGCCGGCCGCGCCCACGGGGGCGGCCTGCGCCGCTTCGGCTACACCCCAGGCATGACCGAACTCGTCGAGCAGGAAGCGGACGTGATCCGCGAGCTCTTCGCCCGCTACCTGGCCGGGGAGTCACTCCGCTCACTCGCCCTCGACCTGAACAGCCGTGACGTGCCGACCGCCTACGGCCGCAAGTGGACGGTCGGCGGGGTCGGCCGCCTACTGGAGGCGCCGCGCTACGCCGGCCTGCGTCCCCTGGACGGCGACTTCGTGCCCGCCGCCTGGCCCGCCTGCGTGAGCACCACCGACTGGGACGCGGCGCAGAAGCTACGCCAACAACGCGCCCGCGACCAGGCCGCCACCCGTCGTCCCCGCCGCGCCTACCCGCTGACCTCACTGGTCCGCTGCACCCGCTGCGAGCGCGCCATGGTCGGCTCCATGGTCGGCACCTACCCGACCTACGCCTGCACCTCGAACAGCAGCCTCGACTCCGACCACTGCTCACGCCACGTAGGCGCCACCTCCTTGGAGGCGCACGTGACCGAACACGCCATCAACCTGCTCGAAGCCTTCGACTCCCCGCCCCTCGCCAGCGCCCTGGCCGGCGTCCCGACCGGCCCCGCCGCCCGCTTCGGCTGGCCGCGCCTGACCATCGCCCGCCAGACCGCCGTCTTCCAGCACCTCTTCGCAGCCATCCGAATCGGCCCGTCCAGCACCAGCCGCAGCGTCTTCGATCCGGGCCGGATCGAACTGGTCCCCCGTCAACCACTACCACCACAGCGCTGACTGATCATTCACCCAGCTTGAGCCGAAGGCCGCAGACAAGGGTGTCAGTGGCGCCGGATACGGTCCGGCCCATGGCTGACACTGAACTGACCACGCTTCTCGGCGTCCTGAACAGCAAGCGCAAGCACGTCCTGGACATCCTGGAGGGCCTCGACGAGGCGGCGCTCCGGCGCCCGGTGCTGCCGTCCGGCTGGACCTGCCTCGGGCTGGTGCACCATCTCGCCCTGGACGACGAGAAGTTCTGGTTCCGCGCGGTCGCCGCAGGGGAGCAGGCGGCGATCGAGCAGATCCTCGGGTCCGGGGAGAACGCGTGGCAGCCCGCCCCGGAGAAGACGGCCAAGGAGATCTTCGCCCTCTACCGCCGGGAGGGCGAGCTCGCGGACGCCTTCCTGGCGGGCGCCGACCTGGACGCGGCCCCGGCCTGGTGGCCGGACTTCTTCGGCAACTGGCACTACGACAACCTGCGCGAGGTCATCCTGCACGTGATCACCGAGACCGCCACCCACGCCGGCCACTTGGACGCCGTGCGCGAACTCATCGACGGCAGACAGCGGTTGGTCGTCAGCTGACGGGAGAGCCGTTCAGGGTCGGTAGATGCACTCCGCCAGCGTCGCGTGCTTCTTCCAGCCCAGCGTCTCGTACAGCGCGCGCCCGGCGTCCGTTGCGCCGAGAACGCCGAGAACCGCACCCTCCTGCAGAGCATGGTCGGCGAGCGTCCGCATCACGAAGCCGCCCAGCCCGCGCCGCCGGTGGGCCTCGCCGGTCATCACCCGGTCCACGACCACGGCTTCCCCGAGGGCCGCCATCTGCCCCTTGGCCGCCTGGCCACCCGCCGCATCCAGCACTCGGACGGTGGTGACGGCTCCGATGGTCTCCACGGTCGCGGTGTACCCGTCGGGCGCGGCCTGGTGCGCGGCCACGAGGTCAACGGCCATCAGGTGTCCGGTCTCCTCCCAGGCCACCACCCACCCAGGGGGCAGCCAGGGTTCGACCTCCTCCGGTTCCGCAGGCATCTTCATCCAGGTCCGTGGCACGGACACCGAGGCGGCGGCGCTGCGGACCAGCAACTCCTCGGTCTCGGGCAGGACATGGCGCCCCACTTCATCGGGATTGTCGGCCACCTCGATGTAGAACCCCCAGGGCTTCGCCACCGGCGGGGGCGTGCCCCGGGACAGTGCCCAGCCCGCCACCCAGGTCCTGACCGTCTCCGCAACCATCCCAAGCCCTCCCGGAGTTGTGGCCCACCATCGACCAGGTAATAGTCATTAGCGATTAGCAGACATTACATCGCCAGGAGGTCCATGGCACCTGCTTTACGACCGGGCCCCCAAGACGCCAAGGCACCATGACACCAAGGCACCAGGGCACCCGGAGGACAGTTCGGGTGAGCCGGCAGCCCCCGTCCGGCTCCGCCGCTGCCACCATGACCATCGTGACCACCCGAGCCACCCTCCGCGTCGCCCACACCGCCGACCTCTCCCCCGCCACCCGGGCCGAGGCCCGGGCGCTGCTCGCGGAGGTCTTCGCCGAGCAGTACAACGAGCACGACTGGGACCACGCCCTCGGCGGACTGCACGCCCTGATCCACCAGGACGGCGCGCTGATCGGGCACGCAGCGCTGGTGCAGCGCCGGGTGCTGCACGGCGGGCGCGCGCTGCGCGCGGGCTACGTCGAGGGGGTGGTGGTCCGCGCCGACCGGCGCGGGCGCGGGCACGGCGCCACACTCCTCGGCGCGCTGGAGCAGGCCATCACCCGTGCGTACGACCTCGGTGCACTCGCCGCTTTCGAAACGGCCACCGGCTTCTACGCCGCGCGCGGCTGGCGCCACTGGCGCGGTCCCTGTTCGGCCCTGACGCCCAGCGGTATCGTCCGCACCCCCGAGGACGACGGCGCGATCCACGTCCTCCCGCTCCCCGGCTGCCCGCTGGACCTCAGCGCCGAACTCACCTGCGACTGGCGCGACGGCGACCTCTGGTGAGCTGCCCGGCCCGGGGGGCTGCCCGGCTCACCGCCCGACGATCCGCCGCATCCAGCGAGACCGGGCGGCGCGGGCGTCCTGGCTGAGCACGGCCTGCGGCGCGAGGGTGTCGAAGCCATGGAAGGCGCCGGGCCAGACGTGCAGTTCGGCCTCGCCGCCCGCCTGCCAGATCGCATTCGCGTAGGCCACGGCCTCGTCCCTGAAGGTCTCGGCCGACCCGACCTCGACGTAGGCCGGGGGCAGCCCGGACAGTTCCGTGGCGCGGGCGGGCGCCGCGTACGGCGGCAGGTCGGCGGCGCCGCAGCGCTCGCCCAGCAGCGCCTGCCACGCGGTCGCGTTGGAGGTTCGGTCCCAGGTGTCGCGGCCGGCCATCTGGTGACTGGAGAAGGTGTCGTTGCGGTCATCCAGCATCGGACTCAGGAGCAGCTGGCCGATCGGCACCGGCCCGCCACGGTCACGGGCCAGCAGGGCGAGTGCTGCCGTGAGGCCGGCGCCTGCACTCTTGCCGCCCAGGATGACGCGGTCCGGATCAACGCCCAGTCGGGCCGCGTGATCCGCCGCCCAGACAAGTCCGGCGTAACAGTCCTCCACCGGCCCGGGGTACTGCGTCTGCGGCGCCAGGCGGTACTCGACGGAGATGACGGCGAGCCCCAGCGGGCGCCCCCATTCCCGAAGCACCCCTGGCAGGACGGACCAGGCGTTGCCCATGATCATTCCGCCGCCGTGCATGTAGTACAGCAGCGGCAGCGGCCCGGTGATCCCGGCGGGCCGTGCGCTGACCAGCCTGACCTCCCCACTGCCTTGACCCATCGGCGCAGCCAGCTCCGCCACCTCGAACAGACCGTCCGCCCGGAGCTCCCGGACCGTCGGCCTCGGCCGGGCCATGGCGTCCCGCTCCTGCCTGCCCGCAAGGCCCTCGGGGGTGAGCGGTTCCGTCGCCGCCACGTCCATGGCCGCCAGTACGGCGAGAAGCTCCGGATCGAAGGGCGGCGCCTGCCGAGGCACAGACGCAGCACCACGCTCCAACCGCTTGCCGTCGCCACCCATGAAGATCCCCCAGGTCGAGGGATGCCCGGTGACACCCCGACCGGGACAGCCTGCCAGTCCGACCACGCCGCGCGGAACACCCCCGGGCCGGCCGCACACACCAGCTCACCCCCAGCCGCCAGATTAGTTGTGTGCCTATAATAGTTGTATGGCAATAACTAGAAGCTCTGCCGCCCTCGCCGCCACGCGGCGAGGCGCCGGCCCGCACCAACTCGACCACCGTGGGCGGATGCTGGTGCTCGCGATCTGCTGCATGAGCCTGTTCATCGTCGGGCTGGACAACACGATCGTGAACGTCGCCCTCCCGGCCATGCAGCGTGACCTGCACGCCTCGGTCGCCGGGCTGCAGTGGATCATCGCCGCCTACACGGTCGTGCTGGCCGGGCTGCTGATGCTCTCGGGATCGACCGGCGACCGGATCGGCCGCCGGCGCACCTTCCAGACCGGACTGGTCCTGTTCGCACTGGGTTCGCTGCTCTGCTCACTCGCGCCGAACCTGGGCTGGCTGGTCGGCGCGCGGGCACTCCAGGCGGTCGGCGGCTCGATGCTCAACCCGGTCGCGATGTCGATCATCACCAACACCTTCACCGAGCCCCGCGAACGGGCCCGGGCGATCGGCGTCTGGGGCGCGGTGATCGGCGTCAGCATGGCCCTCGGTCCGCTGCTCGGCGGCATGCTGGTCGGCGCGGTCGGCTGGCGGGCGATCTTCTGGATCAACATTCCGGTGGGCCTGGCCGCGCTCGTGCTCTGCGCGCTGTTCGTCCCCGAGTCCCGCGCCGAGCGGCCGCGCCCGCTGGATCCGGTCGGCCAGCTGCTGGTCATCGTGCTCCTCGTCAGCCTCACGTACGGCCTGATCGAGGCGCCGGCCGCCGGGTGGACCTCCGCGCAGACCCTGGGCTGCGGCGCGGTCGCGGTGCTGACGCTGCTCTGCCTGGTGCCCTACGAGCTGCACCGCGCACAACCGCTGCTCGATCCCCGCCTGTTCCGCAGCGTGCCGTTCGCCGGGGCGACCGTGATCGCGGTCTGCGGGTTCGCCTCGCTCAGCGGCTTCCTCTTCCTCAACACGCTGTACCTCCAGGACGTGCTGGGCTACTCCGCCCTGCACGCGGGCCTGGTGACCCTGCCGATGGCCGGGCTGACCGTGCTCTGCTCACCGCTGTCCGGCCGCCTGGTCGCCGGCGCGGGCCCACGGCTGCCACTGATCCTCGCGGGGTCCACGATGGCGGCGAGCACCTGGCTGATGACCGGCCTGAGCGCACACACCCCGTTGTGGCACCTGATCGCCGCCTACCTGCTGCTCGGTCTCGGCTTCGGCATGCTGAACGCACCGATCACCAACACCGCCGTCTCCGGCATGCCGCGTGCCCAGGCCGGGGTGGCCGCCGCCGTCGCCTCCACCAGCCGTCAGGTCGGCCAGTCACTCGGCGTCGCGGTGATCGGGTCCCTGGTCACCTCCGCCGTGCACGGGCCACTGCGCTCCGGGTTCCCGCAGGCCAGCCACGTAGGCTGGTGGGTCGGTACGGTGTGCGGCGTCGCCGTGCTGCTGCTCGGCGTCCTCACCACCGGCCGTTGGGCCGGGCGGACCGCCGAGCGTGCGGCGGCGCGGCTCGCCCAGGGGTAGACCGCCAGGGGCGGACGAGGAGAGCGGACAGGGCATGACCGACGGCACAGCGGACAGCACGGAGCACAGCGAACACGCCACCGCGAGCGAGACCGTGGGCGACGGTACGGCCGGCCGGGTCTGGGCTGCCATGTCCTACCTCGTGCTGCGGCACGAGGACCGCCGCAAGGAGGTCGCCGACACGCTCGGTGTGAGCTTCTTCCGTGCCAGGGCGCTGCGCCGCCTGCTCGCCGGCCCGCTGACCATGCGTGAGCTGACCGCGGTCCTCTCCACCGACAAGCCCTACACCACGCTGGTCGTCGACGAGCTGGAACGGCGCGGCTACGTGGAACGCACCGTCCACCCCGAGGACCGTCGCTCCAAGATCGTCACGCTCACCCCGGCCGGCGCCGCCGCTGCCGAGCAGGCCGAACGCATCCTGAACCGGCCACCGCGCTCGCTGCTCGACCTGGACCCCGAGGAGCTGGCCGCCCTCGACCGGATCATGACCAAGCTGCAGTCCCCGGACGCCTGACCACCCCGACCCCGCGCCTAGCCGGACGGCGCGGCGAGCCTGGCCGCCCGGATCGTGAGGTAGTGCCGTTCCGGCAGGCTGCTCGTGCGGTTCGCGGCTGCGCGGTAGTCCTCGATCGCGGCCTGCCGGTCGCCGGCCATCTCCAGCAGATGGGCCCTGGCGGCGTACAGGTGGTGATGCCCCGCCAGCCGTCGGTCCGACTCCAGGGCGCCGATCAGGTCGAGACCCACCGCCGGGCCGTGCACCATCGCGGCCGCGACGGCGCGATTGAGCGACACCACCGGCGAGGGGGACAACCCCTCCAGCACTCCGTACAGCGCGAGGATCTGGGGCCAGTCGGTCTCCTCGACCGTCGCCGCCTCGTCATGCACGGCGGCCACCGCCGCCTGCACCTGGTACGGGCCGACCGGCCCCTCGGGCAACGCCGCGGTGATCAGCGCGACCCCCTCGGCGATCGCCTCACCGTCCCAGAGCCGCCGGTCCTGCTCGGCCAGCGGGATCAGCTCGCCGCCCGGACCGGTGCGCGCCGGGCTCCGGGCGTCGGTCAGCAGCATCAGCGCGAGCAGCCCGGTGACCTCGCTGTCCTCGGGCAGCAGGCCGTGCACGGCCCTGGCCAGCCGGATCGCCTCCTTCGAGAGCTCGATGCGCTGCAGTTCCGGGCCGCTGCTGCTGGTGGATCCCTCCGTGAAGATCAGATAGAGGACGTGCAGCGCCGCACCGAGCCGAGCCGCCCGGTCATCCGGACCGGGCAGCTCGAAGGGGACGCCGGAGCTCTTGATCCGCTGCTTGGCCCGGCTGATCCGCTGCGCCATGGTCGCCTCGGGCACCAGGAAGGCCCGCGCGATCTCGCTCGTCGTCAGCCCGCCCACCGACCGCAGAGTCAGCGCGATCGCGGACGCCGGCGACAGCGCCGGATGGCAGCACATGAGCAGCACGGTCAGCGTGTCGTCGCGGTCCGCGGCCTCCGCCGCGTCCGCCGCCGACGCCGGCAACCGGTCCGACGCGGCCAGACCGGCCGCGAGCTCCTCCCGGCGGCGGCGGGCCTGCTCGCTGCGCACCTGCTCGATCATGCGGCGGCTCGCGACCTGGATCAGCCAGCCGCGCGGATTGCGCGGCAGCCCCTCGTCCCGCCACTGGGTCACCGCGGCGAGCAGCGCCTCCTGAACGGCGTCCTCGGCGGTGTCGAAGTCACCGAACCGCCGCGTGAGCACGCCGACGACCTGCGGCGCCAGTTCGCGCAGCAGGTCCTCGACGCTCCCATTCGCACTCGCACTCGCACTCGCACCCACGCTCAAGCCCGCCTCGCCCAGTGCTCACCGCACCGCAGGTTCACAGCACTGCGCGCTCACAGCTCCACGGGCGGCGCCGACATCACCTGGCGCACCTCGATCGGCATGCCGAGCGGCGCGCCACCGGGACCGGGCGCGGCCGAGACCGCCGCGGCGATCTCCACCGCCCGCTCGGGCCCGTCGCAGTCGACGATCCAGTAGCCGGCCAGGAACTCCTTGGTCTCGGGGTAGGGACCTTCGGTGACGACGGGCACTCCGCTCCGGGCGCGGACGATCTTGGCCGTCTCCGGCATCGCCAGCCCCTGGGCGTCGACCAGTTCCCCGGATTCGGTGAGCTTCCTGTTGGTCTCCATCATGAACGCGATGTGCGCCTTGAGCTCCTCGGCGGTCCACGTCCCGATCCCCGGGAAATCCGCCGTCGCCTCGCTGAACTGCATCAACAGCATGTACTTCATGGCCCGTCTCCTCCAGACCTCCGCGCCCCGACCGGGCGCTCTCACCGATAGGTAGAAGCACGCGCGGCGATTTCGACATCGCCCGACCCACATTCTCAGCGGGCCGACCCCACATTTCTCAGCAGGGCGTTCTCAGCAGGGCGGCGCGCCGGTCGAGGTGTCCACATCGTCGAACAGCTCCAGCATCCGGCCGAGCACCCGGACGCACGCGGCGACGTCCGCGTCGGTGAGGTCGCCGCCGACCTCGCGCAGCAGCGCGTGCTCGCGCCCGGTCACGGCGGTGATCGCCGCCAGGCCCTCGTTGGTCAGCCGGATCAGCGAGGAGCGCTGGTGGGCGGGGTTCGGAATGCTCACGACCAGGTTCCGCGCGGCGGCGTCGTTGACCATCCGCTGCACGAACTGGCGGCTCAGCGACTGGGCGCGGCCCATCTGGGGGACGGTCATCGGCCCGTGCTCGTTCAGCAGGTCCAGGACGGCGCGCACGCCGACCGAGAGGCCCTGCGTGGCGTCCTGCTCGATCTTGCGCTGAACACGCCGGTAGAGCGGCCCGACGAGCGCGAAGACCTCCATCAGTCGCTCCGGGAGCTCATCGGGGGAAAGACGGCGGTCGGCGGGGTCGGTTCCAGTCACCCCACCATGATGGCATGTGACAACCGGGTTGTCATTGTCGCGAAGACATGGCACCTTGGTTGTCATGACTGATGCTTCGATCTCCACCCCCGGTTCGTCCTCCATCGCCGCTTCCGCCGCCGCTTCCGCCGACCTGCCCGCATTCGAGACCTTCGAGTCCTCGGACGGCCCGCTCGCCTACCGCGACACCGGCCCGCGCGACGGGCAGCCGCTGGTTCTGCTGCACAGCGTCTTCGTCGACCACACCCAGTTCGACAACCTGCGCCCCGCACTCGCCGAGCGCTACCGGGTCATCACCCCGGACGCCCGCGGACACGGCTTCTCCGCCAACGCGAGCAAGCCGTTCCGCAACGCCGACGACCTCGCCGCACTGCTGCACCACCTCGACCTCGGCCGTCCCGCGGTACTGGTCGGTGTCTCGATGGGCGGGATGATCGCGGTAGACACCGCGATCGAACACCCCGAGCTGGTCCGGGCCGTGGTCATCAGCGGCCGCGGGATCGGCGAGCCCGACCTGAGCGACCCGTGGTCCACCGCCGTCGCCGAGCGACAGATGAGCGCCCTGATGTCCGGCGACATCCCCGGCTACCTGGACGGCTTCGCGCAGTGGATCCCGGGCCCGCACCGCGACATCGCCGAGATCGACCCCGAGATCGTCCGCCAGGTCAAGGAGATGGCGCTGCGCACGCTGATGAAGCACAGCCCGGACGAGCCGGACCTGCGCATCCCGGTGGCCGACATCGCGACCCGCGCGGCCGGGATCACCGTCCCGGTGCTGGCGATCAACGGCGCCCTCGACGTGGCGGGGCTGCTCGCGACGGCCGACGCGGTCATCGCCGCCGTCCCGAACGGCCGCACCACGCTGCTCGACGGCGTCGGCCACTACACGACGATGGAACAGCCGGAAGCCTTCACCCGGCTCCTGGAGGCCTTCCTCGACGAGTTGCCCAAGGCCTGACGCGTGACCCCACACATCGGGCCCACCGGCCGTCAGGCCGGGTCCACCTCGGCCCGCAAGGCGTTGTAGTCCGCGAAGGCCGCCTCGACCGCGGCCCGGGTCAGGCCGTACCGCGACAGCTCGTAGCTGTGCGCGCGGCTGCCCTTGGGCCGGGCGGCGACCTCCGGGAGCCGGGCGGCGTCACCGTCGGTCCACCGGGCGCCGATCGCCTGGTAGAGCTTCGGCGCGCCGGCGGCCGGGTCCGAGCCGAGCCACGCGTACGGGACGTCCACCAGCGCCTCTCCGGGTATCGCGGCTCGGGCGGCGAGGCCCCGCGCCATCGAACGGCTCAGCAGTTCGAGCCAGGTGGCGCCGATGCCGGGCAGGTCGAGGGGGTGCCGGGTGATCGCCATGCCGTGCTCGACCAAGCTGCAGAACGACGCCACGACGGCGACCGGATCGCGGTGCGTCCAGACGATCGTGGCATCGGGGAAGACCGTCCGGAGCGCATCCAGGTTCTCGGTGTGCATCGGCGACTTCAGCACCCAGCGGCGGCGGGGGCGGCCGTACTGGAGCACCTGGAAGACCTGCTTGAGGTGGCGGTAGTCGGGGACGAAGTCCCGCTGGTAGTGCCGGGCCTGGTACGCCGGTATGGACGCCTGGGACAGCGGCATCACGGTGTGCGGAAGCGCGAATGTGCACTCCTCGGGCCCGTCCGCGACGAGCGGGTGGATGTCATGGAAGCGCGGGGCGAACCGGTTGATGTCGCCGACCATCCGCCGTGCTTCGGCGATCGCCCGCTGCCGCTGCTCAGGCGGGCCGTCCAGGTCGGGGGTGAGCAACTCCCAGAGCAGCGGACATCGGTGCTCGCGCGAGAGGGAGAGCACGCCGTGGGTGAGCGTGGTCGCCGTCCGGGGCAGGCCCACCACGAAGACCGGCCGCTCGACGGGCTCCTGGCCGATCGCCGGGTTCTCGGCGATCAGCCGCCGGATCCGGACCCGGTTGGCGAGGTGCCGGCGCACGTGGTTCTGCGCGGACAGCCAGCCGACCGGCGTGAGTCGCTCGTCACCCGCCCAGTGGCGCAGCAGGAACCGGAAGTCGTCGACGAAGAGTCCGTCCCCGTCCGCCTCCCCGGTCGTGGCGACCAGCCGGTCGAAGGCCTGGTCCGGGCTGCGGCGGGAGCCGAAGCGCGGCCGAAGCAGCAGATTGGCGACGGTGAGCGCGAGAGGGGTGGCGGACACGGAAGCGGGTCTCCTAACCGAGGCGGCGGGGCGGGGATGATGCCTGCCCGCCCCGCCGCCCCGACAACCGTCCCCGCCTCACCTCTCCGCACCATCGCAGGACGCCAACGAAGGGCTACCGAGCCGCCGTTGAGCAACGCTGCCGGTAGGCCCGCTGCTGACAGGCCCGCGAGCAGTAGTTCCGCGGACGCCCCCGGACCGTCGCATCGAGCTCGGCGTCGCAGGACGCGCACCGCGCCACGGGCGTTCCGGGCGCCCCCGGCACGCCTGCCGCTCCTGGCAGAGTTTCGTCACGCATTTCGTCACGCCGCCGCCGGACGAGCAGCTCGACGCCGTCAAGGGTGCGGGCCAGACCGAAGTCGAAGGGATCCTCGGGCTCCTCGAAGCCGCCGGCCTGCCACAGCCGGCCGAGCGCGGGATAGGGGTACATCCGCTCGATCAGCTCCGCCCGGCCGCTCCACCACTGCTCGATCGAGACGCCGGACTCCCGTTCCTCGCGCAGCACTTCGTGGACCTGCCGGGCGGCGGTCTTCACGAACCCGCCGACCAGCGAGACCACCGCGACCACCTCGGAGGCCCGCAGGCCGGTCCGCTCGGCGATCCGCAGCGCGCGGTCGTGGTCGGCCATGATGTTCGGGCCGGGCAGCCGGCGGCTCCCCGCGGTGTACACGAACCACGGATGCCGCAGGTTCAGCGCCCAGTGCGCGCGGGCCCACGCCTCCAGGCCGGCCCGCCAGTCGGCCTCCTCGCCTTCCTCGCCTTCCCTGGCCTCCCCTGTCTCCCCGGCCTCCCCACCTGCCGCGCCGTCGGAGTCGTCTAGGCCATCGCACCCGGCCAGGTCGATCTCACCGACCACGGCGTCGCGCATCAGCTCGATCAGCTCCGCCTTGCCCGGCACGTGCCGGTAGAGCGACATCGTCGTGTAGCCCAGCCGCTCGGCCACCCGTCGCATGGACAGCACCGCCAGCCCGTCGGCATCGGCGACCTCGATCGCGGCCGCGACGATCCCGGCCAGCGTCAGGCCCGCTCTGCCCCGGCTCTGCGCGACGTCCCAGAGCAGCTCGACGGTGCGCCCGGGATCCGCCACCGCGTTCTCCTCGGTCACGCGCACGCACCCCCTTCTCATCGCTTGACGGCCACCCTATCCGCCTGTTTATGGTGTACGCACCTGTGTACGGCATAAACCTCCGTGGGGGAAGGTACGCCCATGCGCGACAGCCAGTCCGTCCAGTCCCAGCTGCCCTTCCAGTCTCAGCAGCCCGTCCAGCCCGAGCAGTTCTACGTCGCGCCCTGGGGCCGCGACTCCTGGCCCGGGACGTTCGACCAGCCGTTCGCCACCCTGCCCGCCGCCCGGCAGGCCGTCCGCGCCCGTACCGCGGCACAGCGCTCCGATCTCGTGGTCAGCCTCCGCGCCGGCACGTACGTGCTGGACGAGCCGTTCACCCTCGATGCCGCCGCAGCCGACTCCGGCGAACACGGCCACCGGGTCGTCTACCAGGCGTACGGCTACGGAACTCCCGAGCAGGAGACGGCCGTTGTCAGCGGTGGCCGGGTGATCACCGGGTGGCGGCCGAGCGGACCGAACGGGCCCGACGGCCCGGACGGCGCCTGGCAGGCCGAGGTCGGCCCACTGGAGACCCGGCAGCTGTACGTGAACGGCCGCCGCGCACCGCGCGCCGCAGTCAGCCCCGGCCTCCCCGGCAACGTGACGAAAACCGAGACCGGTTACGTCACGGACAGCACCGCGCCGCAGCACTGGCAGGACCCGGCGAGCATCGAGTTCGTCTTCCCCTGGGTCTATCCGTGGTCGCAGGCGCGCTGCCGGGTCACCGAGATCACCGGCGACGCCCGGTCCACGACGATCACGCTCGCCCAACCCGCCTTCGGCTGGGCCGGCGAGCTCTACACCGCCGCCTGGACCGGTCCCGGTTTCGAGAAGCCTGCAGCCCGCCCGAGCGGCCAGTGGGGCGGCCTGGCACAACCCGGTTCGGCGGAGAACAGCGTGAGCTTCCTGACCGAACCGGGCAGCTTCGTCCTCGACCAGCGCATCCCCGGCCGCCACGTCCTGCACTACCTCCCGCTGCCCGGAGAGGATCCGGCCGAGGCCGAGATCGTCGCCCCGGTTCTGGAGCGGCTCGTCGTCGGCCGCGGCACCGAGCAGGACCCGCTGCACGACGTGACGCTGCGCGGCCTGACCTTCGCCGACGCCGGCTGGACCGAACCCGACGGACCGCACGGCTTCCTGCAGTTCTTCGCGAACACCTACTACAGCGGCGGTCCGCTGCAGAAGGTCGAACTCGCCGAGGGGAACGCCCGGCTGACGATCCCGGCGGACCCCAAGCTGGTCCCGGCCAACATCGAGTTCACCGCCGCCGCGCGGGTCGAGCTGCACGACAACACGTTCACCCGGCTCGGCGCCGGCGCGATCGGCTTCACCGGTCCGGGCCGGGACAACGCGGTCGTCGGCAACCTGATCGAAGAGGTCTGCGGCAGTGCCGTGACCGTCGCCTCCGAAACCGGCACCCGGATCCAGCAGAACCTGATCCACCACATCGGCCGCGAGTACCACGGCTCCCCCGCTGTCTGGGTGATCGACGCACGCGAGGTGACGGTGGCCCACAACGAGATCCACCACGTGCCCTACAGCGGGATCGTCGTCACCGGCGGCGAACAGGCCGCCGGGGTGCAGGTCGTCGAGAACCTCATCCACCACACCATGACCGCGCTCGCCGACGGCGGCGGCATCTACCTCAACGGCCGCCAGGGGAACAGCTACGCGGACGGCAGCCTGGTCCGGGGCAACGTCATCCGCGACACCGTCACCTCCTACAACTACGGCCTCTACACCGACTACGGCGCCGCCTGGGTGACCGTGCAGGGCAACGTCGTCCACCGCGGTGACACCCCGATCGTGCTGCGTGTGACGCCCCCGCTGGAGAACGTGGCCTTCCTCGACAACTTCTGGGACGACCTCCCCGCCGACTACGACGCCCCGCCGCCCGGGGTCACCCTCGCCCGGAACACCGTGCTCCCGAAGGACGGCTTCGAGCAGGCCCTGGCCGCCGATCCCGCCGGCGCGGCCATCGTGGCGGCCGCCGGCCGCCACACCAAGCCCGAGCCCGACACCAAGCCCGAGCCCGACCCCGAGCCCGAGCCGCACTAAATCCGTTGACCGACGAACCATCAGCTCGCTATAACTCGGCGAACCCCCATTCGCAGGAGACCGCGTGCTGATCCGTCCCACCGCCGACACCGCAGCCGACCTCGCCCTCGTGCTCTCCGTCACCGTCACCGAGCCGGTCAGCTGGACCGGCCCGGCGGCCTACCGCGAGCTGCTCGCCAGCGGCTCGTACCGGCCCGAGCACACCTGGATCGCCGAGAGTGGCGACGGCGAGGTACTGGCCCGGGCCGTCTGGTGGACCTTCCCCGACGGTCGGGACCCGCTCGCGCTCGACTGCCTCTGGGTGGCCGAGTCCGTCCCCGACCGGGTCGCACTCGCCGCGCGGCTGCTGACCACCGCACACGCCGCCTTCCTCCAGGCCGGCACAGCCGTGCGACCCGAGGCCCACCTGCGCCTCCCGCCCGACTGGCAGGCCGACCCGGCGGTTGCCGCGGCCGTCGGCTGGCGACAGCAGGCGGCCCAACTCGCCGGTCTCACCAGCGTCCTGCAACGCCTGCAGTACGAGTGGACGCCCGAGCTGCCAGTTCCGCCCGCCGACGACCGGCTGCAGTTCCGCGCCGAGCCGGACGACGAGGCGTTCCTGGACGTCTTCCGCCGGGTCTCGATCGGCAGCCTGGATCACGACACCCGCACCGGCACGGCCCGTTCGGGCGTCGACGCCTACGCCCGCGAGACGCTCGACGTCTACCTGAGCATGCCCGGCGACCGCAGCTGGTGGCGACTCGCCCACACCCCGGACGGCCGGCTCGCCGGCTTCGCCATCCCCTCCGCCAATGCCCGGAACCCGGTGGTCGGGTACCTGGGCGTACTCCCCGAGTTCCGCGGCCGAGGACTGGCCGACGCCCTCCTCGCCGAGATCACCCGCAGCCACGCCACCCGCGGCGTGGACCGCATCGTCGCCGACACCGACTTCGACAACACCCCGATGGCAGCGGCCTTCGACCGCGCCGGCTACCGCAGCTTCGGCGTCCGCCTCGTCCTCAGCGAGCCGGCACCGACCGACTTGCCACTGGCCGAACTGTCACCGGCCGGGCTGTCACCGGACGCGTAGCAAGCCGCAGCACCTGGGGTCTGGGCACGGCATCACCGGCGCGTTCCCTCCGGTCCGGGTTCTGCCCGGATCAGTAGACGAAGGGTATGAGTCGCTTGGTGCGGGTCCGGTAGTCCGCGTAGGCGGGGCCGAAGGCGGAGACGAGCAGACGTTCCTCGCTGCTGATCCGCCAGCTGTAGGCGCCGACGAGCAGGGCCGCCACCATGAGCGTGGCGGGCCAGCTGCCCTCGGCGAGGGTGTAGCCGAGCCAGACCAGCAGGCTGCCGCAGTAACCGGGGTGGCGGATCAACCGGTACGGGCCCTCCTGGACCACGCGCTGCTCCTCGACGGTGCGCAGCGTGCGGGTGTAGAAGCGGCCCAGGGTGCGCATGCCCCAGGCACGCAGCACCAGCCCCGCGGCGAGGACCACGAGACCAATCCAGCGCACCCCGGTGGAGACCGGCCCGATCGACCAGTGGCCGCAGACCAGGTTCACCACGCCCGACGCCCCGTACGCGGCCAGCAGCAGGCGGGTCGAGCCGCGATCGCGGTCGTCCCCCTCCCAGGTACCGGCAGCGGCGTCCTTGCGGGAACGCAGCAGCAACTCGTAGCCGATCCAGCAGAGGATGCCCAGAGCGGCGAGCAGACTCGTTGGCGACATGGCGGTCACTCCTCAGTGGTGGTGCTGTCCCACGTTCACCATGCCGCCGAACACGGCTCCGGAGCACGGACCCGTGGGTGGAGAAACACCGCTCCACCCACGGGTGGAGACCACCGACGCCTCGTCAGATGCGCAACACCGAACGGAAGAGCGCCTACAGCACGTACAGCGCCCACAGCGCCTTCAGTCGCCACGGCCACCACAGCGCCTCACCCGAAGGCGCCGCCGGCGTAACGGTCGAAGAGGGCCTGGACGTACTCCTCCAGCCGGGCCGTCACCAGCTCGGGCGTCAGGTCCGTCCGGCCGAGTTCGCGCCACGGGGTGGCGACCTTCGCGGCGTCCGGGGCGAAGGCCAGGGTGTCCAGCAGCCGCCAGTAGAGGTGTGCGGCGTGGTCCCCGGTCAGCGTGCCGCCCGCCGCAGCGTAGCGGTCGGCGAAGCCGATGCCGGCCGGCGCGCCGTGCAGCAGCGCCAGGGCGGTCGAGCAGTGCGCCACATCGAGGTCCGCCGGGCCCCACGAGGTCTCCACCCAGTCAACGACGCCGCTGATCCGCAGGTTCTCGCCACTGCCCTCGAAGAGAACGTTGCCGGGGTGAAAGTCCCGGTGCAGGAAGCACGGCAGGAAGGCGGGCGGTTCACGGCGGATCACGTCCACGGCCCGTCGCCAGAGCTCGGGCCGCCGGGTGGCCTCGGGCAGGCTCACCCGCTCGGGTGCGGTCCACGCCTGGTAGGCGCGCGGGCGGGTCCCGTCGGTCACCCGCACCCGGTGGATCCGCAGCAGCTGGCGGGCCAGCAGGTCCGCGCGCCGGTCGGCGTCCTGGTCGGTCAGCCGGACGGTTCCGGGCAGCAGTGACATCAACAGCGAGGGGTGGTCGCAGGACTCCGCCGTCGCGTCCAGACCGAGCAGCGTGGCGGCGGGCACGTCGGTGCCGTCGAGCAGGCGCAGGACGTCTGCCTCCCGGGTCAGCAGACCCTCGGCGTGCTCCACGAAGAACGGCATGACGAACGACCGGAGCACCAGGTCCCGCGAACCTCCCGGCCCACTGACGCGCAGCCGGCGCATCTCGGACGTCCACCCGCCGCGCAGCCGCTCGACGCCGTCGATCCGCTCGCCCGCGGCCAGCCCCTTCTCCACCCAGGACCGCGTCGCGCTCCAGCCGGCATCCTCGGTTCCCCCGCCAAGTCCCATGGGAAGGAGGCTATCCGCCGATCAACCGCAGGTCCACGAACGGAATCCGGTCACCGGGCAGCAGGTAGCGGTCCACCTCGACGAAGCCGTGCCGGAGCGCGAACCGCAGACCGTCCTCGTTGCTCGCCAGGACCACCGTCTCGACCACTTCGGCGCCCAGCGCCCGCGCCCGCGCCAGCCCGCTCGCGTAGAGCTGCGTGCCGAAGCCCTGGCCACGGTGGGCGGGCAGCACGCGGGCGATCACCGTGGCCGTGGCCGCGTTCTCGACCGTCGGCGGGCGGACGGTCGTGCAGCCGACCGCGACGTCGGCGAGGTACGCGAGCTCCAGGTGGTTGCGCCCCGCCCGCTCGCGCACCTCGGCGAGCGACAGCGGGTCGGTGGGGATGATGGCGTTGTGGATGGACTGCCAGTCCTCGAACGCGGACGTCTCGTCGGACTGTGACAGCTGGGCAATGCGCAGGTTCGGCATGGCAGCAGGAAATCGGGGTCGCCGCCGGGGCGTCAACCGATTTGGCGCCAGGCGGCAGGTGGCGGGTGGCAGGGGCCCGCAACCCGGCGCGGCCACCGCCCGCGCAACGCAACGCGGCCGCCCCGCCGACAGGGTCGATCGGCGGGACGGCCACCAGGCACAAGGCCCTGTTGGGGCCGGACGGAGCGCCTGTCGAACTCGAACTCGTGCTCACTCGTGCTCAGACGCGTGTCGAAGCTCGCGACCCAAGCCTGCCCGCCGGCGGCCACCCGCCGGAACCCGCCGATCGGCGGTGACCACACCCCGCCGATCGACCGGTCCCCCTCACCTAGCACTTCGCAGCCCAAACACGTGAACGATATCCGGACACAGAATGACAACGATCGGACGATCTGAGGTTAATTTGAGGTTTACGCCCGAAATGGTCGCCTAGTCTGCCCGGATTGCCCCGGCCTGGAAGCCGCGCCCGCCCCGGGCGTCCCGCGTCCGGCCCGAGTCGAGACGGAAGGACCGGACACGTTGAGCGCGTCAGAGCCGAGAGCGGCGTCCCACAACAACTACCGCCGCACGCTCGGCACGATCAGCCTGATGGCTGTCGGCCTCGGCTCCATCATCGGATCCGGCTGGCTGTTCGGTGCCGAGCGCGCCGCGAAGCTCGCGGGGCCCGCCGCGCTGCTCGCCTGGGTGATCGGTGCCGCAGTGGCGCTGGTCATCGCCCTCACCTACAGCGAGCTGGGCTCGATGTTCCCGAAGGCCGGCGGCATGGTCCGGTTCGGCCAGTACTCGCACGGCTCGCTGGCCGGCTATCTGGCGGCCTGGGCGAACTGGATCGCGATCGTCTCGGTGATCCCGGGCGAGGCGACCGCCTCCGTGCAGTACATGAGCTCCTGGCACTTCGGCTGGGCGCACCAGCTGGTCGATGGCGAGAAGCTCAGCGGCAGCGGGGTCGCACTGGCCAGCGTGCTGCTGGTCGGCTACTTCGCGCTGAACTGGTTCGCGATCACGCTCTTCGCGAAGACGAACACCGCGATCACCGTCTTCAAGGTGGTCGTCCCGGTGCTCACCGCGGGCAGCCTGCTCCTCGCGCACTTCGACAGCCACAACCTGACCGCGCAGGGCGGCTTCGCGCCGCACGGCTGGAACGCGGTCTTCACGGCCGTCGCGACCTCCGGCATCGTCTGGGCGTACAACGGCTTCCAGTCCCCGCTGAACCTGGCCGGCGAGGCGCGCAACCCGGGCAAGTCGCTGCCCAAGGCCGTGATCGGCTCGATCCTGATCGCGCTGGTGATCTACCTCGCGCTCCAGGTCGCGTTCCTCGGCGCGCTGCCGCACGACGCGCTCACGCACGGCTGGAGCGGGATCTCCTACAAGTCGCCGCTGGCCGACCTCTCGCTCGCCTGGGGCCTCAACTGGCTCGCGCTGCTGCTCTACTCGGACGCGTTCATCTCGCCGAGCGGCACCGGCATGATCTACGCCGCGACCACCTCGCGCATGATCCACGGTGTGCAGGAGAACGGCCAGCTGCCGTCGATCTTCGGCCGGGTGGACCCGAAGACCGGTGTGCCGCGCCCGGCGCTGCTGCTCAACCTGTTCATCGCGTTCCTCTTCCTCGCGGTCTTCCGCGGCTGGGGCTCACTGGCCTCGATCGTCTCGGTGGCCACCGTGATCTCGTACATCACCGGCCCGGTCGCCGTGATGGCGCTGCGCCGCCTGGCGCCGGACCTGCCGCGCCCGGTCAAGCTGCGCGCGATGCCGGTGATCGCGCCGATCGCGATGGTCTTCGGCTCACTGGTGCTCTACTGGGCCCGCTGGCCGCTGACCGGCAAGGTGATCGTGCTGATGGCGGCCGGGCTGCCGATCTGGGCCTGGTACGAGCTGCGCAAGCCGTGGGAGGTGCTCAAGCCGCACCTGAAGGCCGGCGTCTGGGTGGTCGGCTACCTGTTCGTGATGGCGGGCGTCTCCTGGGCGGGCAGCAGTCAGTACGGCGGCCACGGCTACCTGCCCGAGGGCTGGGACCTGCTGGTGGTCGCGGTGCTCGCGCTCGGCTTCTACTTCTGGGGCGTGCGCAGCGGCTGGGCCAACCCCTCCCTCGCCCAGGTCCGCGAGGAACTGACCGCCGCGGCGGCCGAGGAGTCGGCCGAGACGCCCGCGCCGGCGAAGGTCTGACGCCTAGCGTCGAACGGCTGACGGCTGACGGCTGACGGCTGACGGCTGACGGCTGACGGCTGACGGCTGACGGCTGACAGATAACGTCATCTGTCAGCCGTCAGTCACAATCGCCAGCAAGCCAGAAAACCAGTGCCACCCCCGAGCCTCCCGATGCTACGTTCCGCAAACGAACCGGCACCGAGAGGCTCAACCATGTCCGACCGCACCTACCGCGTGATCGTCCGCGGCGTCTTCGCCGGCCTCGACGCACAGCAGCGCGCCGCCCTGCTCGCCCGCGCGGCCGAGCACGATCTGCTCACCGCGACATTCAGCGAAGCCGGCACGCTGATCTACGACCAGGCGCTGCGCAACTTCACCTTCCGCTGCGTGATCCGGCAGGAGGAGGACGACAGCGAGCTGGCCGGCGTGAGCGCGACGGTGCTGGCCGAAGCCCACCTCGCCGGCCAAGGCCTCGGGTACGGCGAGCTGCGCGCCGCCGTCACCAGCATGGACGACATGAAGATCAACCAGAAGCGCCGCTGAGCACACGCCGCGCATTCCACCCGAGCCACCACCGCGCAGGCGCCCCCAACTCCGGGGGCGCCTGCGCGTTTTTGCGCACTTCGCCCATTGATCGAGCATAAACGCGCTGCTAGGGTCCTGGGCAGCTCCGGCTGTCATGGCCGGAGCAAATACGCACAACCACCCCTCCCCTTCTCTCCCGATGGACGGTGGCATGCGCTCCCCCGACCCACACCAAGGCCCGCACCAGCCCCCACACCAGCCCCAGCCCCAGCGCCCACACCCGCACCGACCTCGACGCCGCCCAGCACGCTACTCGGCGCTCGGCGCGTTCACCTCGGTCCTTGCCGTGCTCTGCGCACTGCTCGCCGGCCAGCCCGCCGCGCACGCCGCCGCACCGCCGTCCGGCACACTCTCGCAGAGCGGGCAGCACACGCTCGGCTGGCAGAGCCCGACGTACGCCAACGGCTCGGTCCCGGACCCGGCGCACTGCCCGAGTCAGGCCGCCGACCCGCAGAACAAGTTCTGCGACCACTTCGACCTGACCGTCGACGTCCCGGCCGGTTACTGGTTGGACAACCCGGACGGCGGGGTCCCGGTCTCCATCAAGTGGCCCACCCCGAGCATGGAGTTCGACCTCTACATCTACGACGCCACCGGCCACGAGGTCGCCGAGGCCGCCGCCGGAGCCGACCCGTCCTCGGCCGTGATCCCGCAGGCCTCGGGCACGTATCACGTCCTGGTGGTCCCCTACTCGGTCACCAACTCCTCGTACACGGCGACCGCTTCGATCCCGCAGCCGACCACGGTCGGCAACGCGACCGCGATCTCCCGCTCCGGCGACGGCTACCAGATCGCGGCCGGCGCCGCGCAGGCCAGGGTCGACTTCACCTCCGCCGAAGTGTTCCGCCTGCAACTCGCCCCGGACGGCACGTTCACCCAGCCGCCGGTCGGCGAGATGATCCCCAAGGAACCCTCAACCATCGGCGGTATCAAGGAGCGTGACGAGGGCGCCTACTGGGCGATCAGCTCCTCGGCTCTCACGCTGCGCGCGTACAAGAGCCCACTGCGGTTCGCGCTCTACACCGCCGACAACCGCACCGCCGTCTGGCAGGAGACCCGCGGCCTGACCTGGACCGAGGACGCGATGTCGCAATCGCTCAACCGCGGTCCGCAGGAGCAGTTCTACGGAGCCGGCGAGCAGAACGGCAGCTTCTCGCACCGCGACCAGACCGTGAACGTCGCCAACGACTTCAACTGGAACGAGGGCGGCTACAACAACTCCCAGCCGTTCTACCTCTCTTCAAGCGGTTACGGCGTGTTCCGCAACACCTTCGCGCCCGGCGTCTACGACTTCCACAGCCCCGTGCGCACCTCGGCCATGGAACGGCGGTTCGACGCCTACTACTTCTACGGCCCGGACCTGAAGAAGATCATCAGCGAGTACACCGACCTGGTCGGCAAGCCGTTCATGCCGCCGGTCTACGGCCTGGAGCCGGGCGACTCCGACTGCTACCTGCACAACGCCAACCGCGGCGAGCGGCACACCCTGGACGCGCTCAAGGTCGCCGACGGCTACACCGCCAACCAGGACCCGCTCGGCTGGATGCTGGTCAACGACGGCTACGGCTGCGGCTACGAGGACCTCCAGCAGACCGGCGAGGGCCTGCGCGCGCACAACATGCAGCTGGGGCTGTGGACTTCGACCGGTCTGCCGAACCAGGGCGAGGAGGTCAAGGCAGGCGTGCGGGTGCGCAAGCTGGACGTCGGCTGGGTCGGCCCTGGTTACCAGTTCGCGCTCGACGGCTGCCAGCAGGCGAAGGCCGGCATCGAGCAGAACAGCGACGCGCGCGGCTTCGTCTGGCTGCCGGTCTCCTGGGCCGGCGTGCAGCGCTGCGGTGTGCTCTGGAGCGGTGACCAGACCGGCAGTTACGACTACGTGCGCTGGCAGATCCCGACCTACGCCGGTGCCACGATGTCCGGCATCGCGTACGACACCGGTGACGTGGGCGGCATCTTCGGCAGCGACCCGCAGGTGGAGACCCGCGACCTGGAGTGGAAGACGTTCATCCCGGCCATCATGACGATGGACGGCTGGGCGCAGACCGACAAGCAGCCGTGGCGGTTCGGCGAGCCGTACAACTCGGTGAACCAGCGCTACCTGCAACTGAAGGAGCGCCTGCTGCCGTACCTGTACACGCTCGCCGCGCAGGCCCACCAGAGCGGCGTGGGCGCGGTGCGCCCGCTGGTGCTGGAGTACCCGAACGACCCGAACACCTGGGGTGACGCGGCGAAGTACGAGTTCATGAGCGGCAGCGACTTCCTGATCGCGCCGGTCTACGACAACTCCACCACCCGCAACGGGATCTACCTGCCCACGGGCACCTGGGTGGACTACTGGACGGGCAAGACCTACCAGGGCCCGACCACGATCAACGGCTACCAGGCACCACTGGACACGCTGCCGCTGTTCGTCAAGTCCGGTGCCATCGTGCCGATGTGGCCCAAGGGAACGCTCTCCTGGCAGACCCGCGACACCACGAAGCTGGACTACGACGTCTACGCGCAGGGCCACAGCGACTACACGCTGTACGAGGACGACGGCACCAGCCGCGGCTACCAGCAGGGCGCGAGCGCGACCCAGCAGGTCTCGGTCGACGCCGTCGGCCGGGGGCACGGCGTGACCACGGTGACGGTCGGCGCGAGCGTCGGCAGCTACACCGGCAAGCCGGCCGCACGCTCGTACGAGTTCACCGTGCACGTGGGCGCGGGCCCCGCGGCCGTGCTGCTCGACCACACGCCGCTGACCGGCTACCCGACGCCGGCGGCGCTGGACGCGGCCGGCTCCGGCTGGAGCTATGACGCGGCGGCCGGCGTGGTGCACGTGAAGACCCCGCAGCAGTCCACCGGCTGCGGCTTCTCGCTGCTGCTGGCGGGAGCGGGCGGCCTGGCGGGCTGACCACACCGAGCCGGCCCGCACCGGGCTGACCACACCGGCCTGACCGCGCGAGGTCGGCCGGCGGCCGGAGCGGGGGGGGGGGGGGGCAGCGAAACCCCCACGAAACCACAAAAGAGGGGGGAGGGATGTG
>NZ_JBWXUE010000023.1:0-83382 GCF_057158765.1 Kitasatospora sp. NEAU-69 | reverse complement strand
CCTCTCTCTCCTTCTTCCCTCTTCTAGTCCTGTGCTGCTTTTCCCCCCCCCCCCCCCCCCCCCCCCCCCGCCGCGACAGGGGTGCGATGATCGTGCGAGGGGGCCCGAACAGCCCAGCCGCGCCGAGGAGGAGCATGGCCCCCGAGCAGCCGACCGGCGACCAGCCCGCGCGCGACCCGACCGCCGGCGCGCAGCCCACCGACGCGCAGCCCACCGACACCCAGACCGCGCGCGGCCAGACCACCGACACGCAGACCACCGACGCCCAGAGCACCGGTCGGCCGACCGGCACCGACCGGCTGGACCAGACCGCCGTCCGCGCGCTCACCGCCGTGCTCGGCGACGGCGAGGCGCACGACCTGCTCGCGCTGCTGGACGCTGCCGAGGCCGCCGTCCCGAGCGGGCTCCTCCCGCTGCTCTCCGACTACCGCCTGGTCCGCCAGATCCTGGACCGCGCCACCCTGGGCGTCGCCGTCCTCGACCCACAGCTGCGCTACCGCTACGTCAACCGCACCCTCGCCGAGATCAACGGCGTCCCGGCCGCCGAGCACACCGGCAAGCGGATCGGCGAGGTCGTCCCCGGCATCGACGTGGCCGCCGCCGAGAAGACGCTGCGCGCCGTGCTGGCCGACGGCGAGGCCCGCAGCCACACCGTCGAGGGCACCACCGCCTCCGGCCCGTCCGACGAGCTGCGCTGGTGGCACAACGCCTACCACCGGCTGGAGGATCCGGCGGGCGTCCCGGTCGGGGTGGTCGCGATGGTCCTGGAGATCACCGAGGACCGCCGGATCCGCGCGGCGCTGGACCGGGCCCGCACCCGGCTGGCGCTGCTGGACGAGGCGGCCACCCGGATCGGCACCACGCTCGACGTCCGCCAGGCCGCCCAGGAGCTCACCCGGCTGCTGGTCCCCCGGCTGGCCGACGCGGCCGCCGTGGACGTGCTGGAGCCCGACCACCACGGCGCGTTCCAGCACGGCCCGGACGCCGTCACGATGCGACGGCTCGCGCTCAGCACGGTGCCGGAACTGCTCGACGTCGGCCCGTACCTCGGCGCGGCGGGCGCGCTGCTCCGGCCGCTGACCAACTCCGCCGCCGCCCGCTGCATCGCCACCCAGGCGCCGGTCGTGATGAACTTCCCGACCGATGCCGAGGTCCGGGCGACCGTCGCCGATCCGCTGCGCCGGGCCCGCTACCGGCGGCTGGGCCTGCACTCGGCGGCGTTCGTGCCGCTCACGGCGGCCGAGCTGGTGATCGGCGTGGTGATCCTGGTGCGCGGCAGCGGCTCGCCGCCGTTCGACCAGGAGCAGGTCGCGCTGATGACCGAGCTGGCGGTCCGGGCCGGCTCCGGCATCAGCAACGCCCAGCGGTACTCGCACGAGCACGAGTCCGCGCTGGCCCTGCAACGCGCGCTGCTGGCCGAGCCGATGACCCCGCACGCGGACGTCGAGTGCGCCGGCCGCTACCTGCCCGCCGGTGCCAGCGCCGAGGTCGGCGGGGACTGGTACGACACCGTGGCACTGCCCGGCGGCGCGACCCTGCTGGTGGTCGGCGACGTGATGGGCCACGGGCTGGACGCGGCGGCGACGATGAGCGAGTACCGCTCGCTGGTGCGCGCGCTGGCGCTGCAGCGGCGCTCGCCGGCCGAGATCCTCCAGGAGGCCGAGCGGATCGTCGAGGCCCTGGAGCAGGAGCGGGTCGCGACCTGCCTGCTGGCGCTGGTCGAACCGGCGGCGGGCAGCTGCACGCTGGCCAGCGCCGGGCACCTGCCGGCGCTCCAGCTCGATCTGGACCGCCCGGGCGGCCGCCTGCTGGAGCTGCCGGTCGGCCCGCCGCTCGGCGCGGGCGGCGGCGGGTACCGGCAGCTGACGCTGCCGTTCGCGCCCGGCTCCACGCTGCTGCTCTACACCGACGGCCTGATCGAGCGCCGCGACCGGGACATCGAGGAGTCGCTGGCCGCACTCGGCGGGCTGCCGCTGGACCCGGCCGCGCCGCTGGAGCACCTGATCGACACGGCGCTGACCGGGCTGGCCGCCGGCCACGGCGAGGACGACGTCGCGCTGCTCGCGGCCCGGCTCAGGTATTGAGTTTCGGCCCGTTCCGCGATAGGTAATAGGTGCAGAGCCTATGCATCACTTACCGATGCATCAGTTACCCACCCGGGAGGGGACCCCATGACCGACACCATCACCGACACCGATGCCCGGACCATCGACGAGCGCGCGTACTGGGACGGCTGGCAGCGCAGCTGGGACCGCCAGCAGCAGTGGTACCTGCCCGACCGCGAGGAGCGGTTCCGGGTGATGCTCGACCTGGTCGAGGCGGTCGCCGGCCCGGCACCCCGGGTGCTCGACCTGGCCTGCGGCACCGGCAGCATCAGCGAGCGGCTGCTGGCCCGGCTGCCGCAGGCGACCAGCACCGGGGTGGACCTGGACCCGGCCCTGCTGGCGATCGCCGCCGGCCACTTCCAGGCCGAGCCGCGGCTCACCCTGGTCACCGCCGACCTGCGGGACACCTCGTGGACCGCCGCGCTGCCCGAGGGCCCGTTCGACGCCATCGTCACCGCGACCGCGCTGCACTGGCTGCAGACCGACGAGCTGCGCCGGCTCTACGGCGATCTGGCGGGCCTGCTCCGCCCGGGCGGCGTCTTCCTGAACGCCGACCACACCCCGCAGCCGCAGCTGCCCCTGCTCACCGCCGCCGAGCGCGAGCTGCGGCACCGCCGCCAGGAGCAGGACCGCGGCGCGGACGTGCTCGACTGGTCGCAGTGGTGGCAGAGCGCGGCGGCCGACCCGCGGCTCGCGGAGGCGGTCGCGGCCCGCTTCGAGATCTACGGCTCGCACGCGGACGGCGAGGCGCACCCGGCCGAGTGGCACAGCGAGCAGCTGGTCCGGGCCGGCTTCCGGGAGGCCGGGGTGGTCTGGCGTTCGGTCCAGGACTCCCTGGTCGCCGCCGTCCGCTGATCACACACCGAGCGCACGCCGACCGCCGACCGCCGACCGAGCGCACACCAGGCGCTGCCTCAGCCCCGGTCGGCGTTGTCGGTGCCCTCAGCGCGCTCGGCGCGCTCCGCGTGCTCGGCGCGCACCGCGTCCTCCGCCGCCGCGTCGGCTGCCCGGACCTCGGCCTCGACCTCCTCGGCCGGCCGGCGCACCAGCCGCCCGCCGTACTTCGCGGCGAGGGCGTCGGCGCTCTCCGGGTGCGTCTCGTGCAGCTCGACGATCAGCATGCTGCCGCCCTCGGCGAGTTCGCTGCTGTAGACGAGCAGGCCGGCGGCCGCGTCCTGGAAGTGCTTGAGCTCCGCGGCGCCGCCGAGCACGGTGCCGGCCGTCCAGCCGAGGAAGACGCCGAGCGGTCCGCCGAGCAGCCCGACCAGGCCGCCGAGCAGCCCACTGGCCACGGTCGGCCGGCCGGCGCCGTGCTGCCAGCTCTCAGGCGTGTCGAGCAGCCCCTCGGCCGAGCGGCGCAGCACCGCCGCCTGCCGCGCACCGGGCAGCTCCTTCGCCTCCTCGAACGCGGCGGCCGCGCCGTCGGGGCCGCTGAAGGTGATGAAGAGCATCACGTGCTGGTGCGGGTGCGGGTCCGGCATCTGCGGCTCCTCCATCGAACGACCCGAACGGCCTGAACGGTCTTTACCCGCACAGTAGGCGCTACGAGCTGACGTGACGTCAGCAGCGCACCCATCCGAGTGAACGGGTCGTGGTGGTGGAGCCGTCCGGCGCGGAGAATCGGACCATGTCGCTCAGAGCCGCGCTCTCCGTTCCCGTCCGCTACGGCTCGCTGCTCGCGGGCATGCTCCCGGTGCTGGCCTTCCCGGCCGCCGACCTGGAGGCGCTCGCCTGGGTCGGCCTGGTCCCCGGGCTGCTGCTGATGCAGCGCGCGCCGAGCGCCCGCGAGGCCGGCGTGCGCGGCTGGTGGTTCGGCACCGGGTTCGTGCTGGCCGCGATGTACTGGCTGCTGCCGACCGTCGGGCCCGGACTGCTGGTGATCGCGGTGCTGTTCGGCGCGCTGCAGAGCGCGGTCGGCGTGGCCGCCTGGTCGTTGCTGCGGCCGCCGCTGACGGCGGGCCGGGCACTGGCCGCGCTGGTGGTGCTGCCCTCGGTCTGGGTGGTCACCGAGTTCGCCCGCTCCTGGCAGGCGCTCGGCGGCCCGTGGGCGCTGCTCGGCGCGACGCAGTGGCGGCATCCGGCGGTGCTCGCGCTCGCCTCGGTGGGCGGGATCTGGCTGGTCAGCGCGGCCGTGGTGGCGGTCAACACGGCGGTGCTGCTGGTGCTGCTGGCCGAGCGCACCGCCGTCCGGGCCATCGGCGCGGCGGCCGCCGCGGGCACGCTGCTGGTCGGGCCGGCCGCCTTCGCGCTGCAGTCGGCACCGGCCACGGTGCGCACCGCGTCGATCGCGCTGGTGCAGCCCGGCCAGACCCCCGACGGCGCCGCCCGGGTGGACGCCTCCGCGCGGATCTCCGCCACGCTCGCGGGCAGCCGGCCCGACCTGATCGTCTGGGGCGAGAGCAGCGTCACCACCGACCTGGCCCGGGACACCCCCACGCTCACCCGGCTGCGCGCGCTCTCCGCCGCCGACGGCAGCGAACTGCTGGTGAACGAGGACGCCCGGAAGGCCGACGGGCACATCTCCAAGGACGCGGTGCTGATCGACCAGGACGGCATCCAGGCCAGGTACGCGAAGATGCGGCTGGTGCCGTTCGGCGAGTACATCCCGCTGCGCTGGGCGCTCGGCTGGCTCACCGGGATCAGCAAGGCCGCCGGTGAGAACCGCACGCCCGGCAAGAGCTTCCACCTCTTCGATCCGGTGGACCACAACGGGCAGGTGCTGCCGACCGGCGTGCTGATCTGCTTCGAATCGGCCTTCCCCGACATGTCCCGGACGGCTGCGGACCAGGGCGCGCAGCTGCTCGTCTACCAGTCCGCGACCTCGACCTTCCAGCACACCTGGGCGCCCGAGCAGCACGCCTCGCTCGGGGCACTGCGCGCCGCCGAGACCGGGCGGCCGGTCGTCCAGGCCGCGCTGACCGGCGCCTCGGTCGCCTTCGACGCGCAGGGCCGCCGGATCGCCCACTTCGGCACCGGCACCCACGGCGTGCTGAGCACCACGCTCGCACTGCCCGCCGGCGGGTACCGCACCTGGTACGACCGGATCGGCGACGTGGTGCCCTGGACGGCCGTCCTGGTCTCGCTCGGCGCGGCCGGATACGGGCTGCGCGGCATGCGGCGCCGCCGCCCGGGGGTGAGCGCCGAGCCGGTGGCCCAGCAGGAGCACGTGTAGCGGGCACAGCAGGCGCAGCAGGCACAGCGGGCGCAGCCCGTGAGCGCGGCCGCCGCAAGCACCCAGCACGTGCAGCGGCTCAGTCCGGCTCCCTGCGGGCCCGGCTCGGCTGCACCCGGGGCGGCTCGCCCGGCATCTTCGGGTGGTCCGGCGGGTAGGGCATCTCACCCAGCCCGTGCTCGTCGGCGTGCCGCTGCGCCAGCTCCAGCAGCGGCTCCAGCCCGAACGCGTGCTCGTGCAGCTCGGCGTACGGGTCGCCGCGCTCGGCGAGCCGGGCCGGCACGGTGCGCAATGTGAAGTCGGTCGGCACCACCCCGTCCAGCTCGTCCCAGTTCAGCGGGGTGGAGACGGTGGCCTCCGGGCGGGCCCGCAGCGAGTACGGCGAGGCGATCGTGCGGTCGCGGGCCATCTGGTTGTAGTCCACGAAGACCTTCTCGCCGCGCTCCTCCTTCCACCACGCGGTGGTGACCTGCTCGGGCATCCGGTGCTCCAACGCGCGACCGAGCGCGATCGCGCAGTGCCGCACCTCCTGGAAGCTCCAGCGCGGCTCGATCGGCACGTACACGTGCAGGCCGCGCCCGCCGGACGTCTTCGGCCAGCCGCGCAGCCCGTACTCGTCGAGCACCTCACGCAGCTGGTGGGCGGCCCGCACCGCGTCGTGGAAGTCGGTGCCGGGCTGCGGGTCGAGGTCGATCCGCAGCTCGTCCGGGCACTCGGTGTCGGCGCGGCGGACCGGCCAGGGGTGGAAGGTCAGGCAGCCGAGGTTGGCCGCCCAGACCACGGCGGCCGGCTCGGTCGGGCAGACCTCGTCGGCGGAGCGGCCGCTGGGGAAGTTGATCCGGGCGGTGGGCAGCCAGTCGGGCGTGTTCTTCGGCGCGCGCTTCTGGTAGAAGAACTCGCCGTCCACGCCGTCCGGGAACCGCTGCATCGTGGTCGGCCGCTCGCGCAGCCCGCGCAGCGCCGCCTCGGCGACCGCCTGGTAGTACTGCGCGACGTCCAGCTTGGTGTAGCCGGGGCCCGGGTAGTAGACCTTGCTCGGGTTGCTCACCCGGACGCTGCGCCCGCCGACCTGCAGTTCCACCGCTTCGCCCATGTCCCAACGCTAGGCCGGTGCGGTGGCCGGGGCACGCCGTGCGCGGCCGGGCGGGGTGACGCACCATCAGAGGCATGGAGCTTCCCGTGATGCCGCCGGTCGAGCCGATGCTGGCCAAGGCGGTGACCGCGATCCCCGAGGGCATGCAGTACGAGGCCAAGTGGGACGGGTTCCGCGCGATCGTCTTCCGCGACGGCGAGGAGGTGGAGATCGCCAGCCGCACCGGCAAGTCGCTCGCCCGGTACTTCCCCGAACTGCTGGACGCGCTGCGCGCCGAGCTGCCCGAGCGCTGCGTGCTGGACGGCGAGATCGTGCTGGCGCACGGCGGGCGGCTGCACTTCGAGGAGCTCCAGGAGCGGATCCACCCGGCGGCCTCCCGGGTGCGAAGGCTCGCCGTCGAGAGCCCGGCGAGCTTCGTCGCGTTCGACCTGCTCGCGCTCGGCGACCGGGCGCTCGCCGACCTGCCGCTCGTCGAGCGACGCTCGGTGCTGGTCTGGGCACTCGCCGAGGCCGGGCCCCGGGTGCACATCGCGCCCGCGACCACCGACCGGGCGGTCGCCGAGCGCTGGTTCACCCAGTTCGAGGGCGCCGGGGTGGACGGGATCATCGCCAAGCCGCTGGACGAGCCGTACCGGCCGGGCGTCCGCTCGATGTTCAAGATCAAGCACGGCCGGACCGCCGACTGCGTGGTGGCGGGCTACCGGGTGCACAAGGACGGGCAGGGCGTCGGCTCGCTGCTGCTCGGCCTGCACGACGCGGCGGGCGTGCTGCAGCACGTCGGGGTCTGCTCGTCCTTCACCGCGGCCAGACGGGCCGAGCTGACCGACCAGCTCGCGCCGTTGCGGATGACCGATGCGGCCGCGCACCCGTGGGCGGCCTGGACCGAGGAGTCCGCGCACGAGGCGAGCCGGATGCCCGGCGCGCCGAGCCGGTGGAGCGGCGGCAAGGATGCGCAATGGATCGCGCTCCGCCCTGAGCTCGTCTGCGAGGTCGCGTACGATCACATGGAAGGGACCAGGTTCCGCCACACCACGCGCTTCCAGCGGTGGCGCCCGGACCGGTCCCCGGAGAGTTGCGACTACGCCCAGTTGGAGGAGCCGGTCGGTTACGACCTGGCCGAACTGCTGGGCGGTCCGGGTTCTCCCGAGCGCTGAGTGCCCGAGAGACCCAGCCGCATCCGCTCCGGCTCCGAACCACCCGTGCGCGGGGGTGAAACCGGGGGCCGGCGCAACCGGGGGGCCAGTACAAGCCGGGGCCCGTACAAGCAGGGGCCCGTACAAGCAGGGGGCAGTGCAAGCGGGGGGCGGTCACCGAAAGGTCGAGGATCATGGTCCTCTCACGGCAGGAAGAGCGCGAGGCCCGGCGGATCGAGGCGCGGCTGGCAGCCGAGGATCCGGTCCTGGCCCGCAGATTCAGCCAGTGGCAGCGCAGCCGCGAGCGAGTCGCCGCGGCCGCCGCACTGGCGGCCGGGCGAGATATCGACGGCGCCGGCCTGCGCGAGCCGGCCGGCGGCCCCACCCGGCTGCGCAGGCTCTGGCACGAGCTGGTCCGCGGCCGGATCCCGCTGCCCTGAAGCCCGTCGTCAGACCAGCCGGAGCAGGCTTGGAAGCGCACTCCTCGGCTCCGTTTGGCACCATCGTTTCAGGGGACACACGCGGGGCCGAGAAGGTGAGAGCGGATGTCCAGTGACGCGATCGTGCTGCTGAAGCAGGACCACAAGGAACTGCGCAGGCTCTTCCGCGACTACCAGGCCGCCGCCGCCGGCAGCGCAGACGCAGCCGTCCGCGGCGAGCTCGCCGAGCACATCGTGCACGACCTGACCGTTCACTCGTACCTCGTCGACGAGGTGCTGTATCCGCAGGTCAGCGCGATGGTCCAGGACCCGGCGCACGAGGTGGTGAGCGGCTTCCGGTCGCACGCCCTGCTCGACCGGCTCTGCGAGGACCTGACCGCCCGCTCCCCGACCGACCCGGACTTCGACGCCCAGGTCACCGCACTGATCAGCGCAGCCGTCCGGCAGAGCGAGCAGGAGGAGCGGGACTGGTTCCCACTGCTGCGGGCCTCGTTCAACCGCCGGGAGCTCCAGGAGATCGGCGCCCGGCTGCTCGCGGTCCGCGAGACCGCGCCACGCCACCGCCCCGAACCGGCCCCCGACGCCCCTGCGCCCGCGCCGGCCCCTGCCGACGCCGATGCCCCTGCGCCTGCGCCTGCCGATACCCCTGCCCCCAGCGCCCCCGAAACGCCTGAGATCCCCCAGGCCCCCGCCGGCGAGCACCCGCCCACCGACCGTCCCGCACCCGACCATCCCGCCCCTGACCATCCCGTCACCCGATCGCAGTAGCCGGCGCACAGCGGCACTGCAGCGAGGAGGCACCGCCATGCGATCCCCCGCCACCCCGGACGGCGCAGCCGACGGCGTCGCCGCCGCAGACCTGCTCGGCGAGCGACTGCTGCACGAGCTGGAGCAGCTCCACCGCACCCGTCACGAGACGTTCCTGTACGGCTCCGACGAAGCGCTCCGGCACCACACCGAGCGCACCGCCGAGCTGGAGGCGGAGTACCTGCGCCGCTTCCCGACCCGGCTGGTCACCGCCGGGCGCACCCGCTCCGGCGCCCGCGCCCGGGAGACCGCCGCGCGCATCGAGGCGACCCCTCAGTAGCGCCCCGACCAGGCGCCCCGACCAGCAACCTCCAGCAATCCCCCAGCAACCGCACAGCAAGTGCACAGCAGCCACCCACGGCGGCCGCTCCGGCCCCGCCGGCACCCCCCGACCACGCATCACGGACGGTTCGTTCCCTGACGATCCGCCCGTGATGCCCATTTTTGGGCGCCCGATCTGCACCGGTCTGACCCATCCTCAACTGACTCGTACCCACCCCTGACGCTGACTCATGTCCCGCCCGACCGAGCCCCTGCCCCGGGCGCCACGGGGTGGCCTCCCGTCGTGTACCGTCACCGCTCTCAACATGCTCAAGATCCGGTCGGGTGCGACCCGGCCGGGAGCGGTGAGCCCCACATCACTGTGCACCTATGTCTCAGGGAGCTACCTCAGTGCACTACCCTCTGCGCCGGACCCTTCCGGCCCTGGCGGCGCTCGGCATAGCCGTGGCCACGCCGCTTGTCACCGCAGGCGCCGCGCACGCCGAAGACCGCGGCGTCTGCGACCGCGCTCAGATCTCGTTCTCCGTCGACGGTGGCGAGACCTGGATCAAGAGCGGGCGCCTCCCCGACGTCCACGGCACCTTCCAGGTCCGCCTCGACGGCGATGTCCAGGACGGCTGCGACTACAAGGTCTCGCTGGCCTCGTACGAGACCCAGGGCCCGTCCTGGGCGACCTCGGGCACCCAGACCTTCCTCGGCTGGGCGACCACGACGCTGAACAAGAAGCACAGCCAGGCGACGCTGGACGTCAGCGCCGAGCTGCCCAAGTGCTTCGGTCAGATCGACCTGTACAACGGCGACACGAAGTTCGACGGCAGCGACGCGGAGCACCCGTCGCCGCACTACCCGAACGCCGTCTTCCCGCACAACCTGATCACGGCGTGGAACGGCGGTGCGCCCTGCATCCCCGTCCCGCCGGGCCCGCCGACTCCGCCGGTCATCCCGGTGCCGCCGGTCAGCCCGAGCGCCAGCGCCAGCGCCACCTCGGGTCCGTCGGCCAGCGCCTCGGCCACCGCCCCCGCGCCGAGCACCTCGGCGAGCGGCCCGGCCGCCCCGTCGGGCACCCCGACCGGCAAGCCCACGCCGTCGGCGTCGGTCTCCGCCTCGGCTTCGGTCTCGGCCTCCGCCTCGGCCTCGACGTCGATGTCGGCCAAGCCGTCCGCCTCGGCCAGCGCTTCGGCGTCCACCGCCGGCGTGACGGTCACCGGCTCGGCGACCCCGTCGGCGGCCACCGCGGTCGACACCAGCGCGCCGATGGGCACCCCCGCCGTCCAGCCGGTCTCGACCAAGCCGGCGACCAGCCTGGCGTTCACGGGTAGCGATGGCGGTCAGATGATCGGCACCGCCGTGGGCGGCGCCGCGCTGCTCGCGCTCGGCATCGGCGGCGTGTTCTTCAGCCGTCGTCGTCGCACCTCGCGCGGCTGACGCAGTACCCCGGGCCGCAGCAGGCCCAACGGACGCCCGCGGTCCCCGGCCACCCGGCCGGAGACCGCGGGCGTCCGCACGTCCCGGCCCGACTGCCTCGGGCCTGACCACCCCGCGCCCGACTACCCTGCGCGCGACTCCCAGGCCTGCGGATCCCGGCCGAAGAAGCCCGCGAGCCGCTGCTGAGCGGTGGCGTTCGGCGACACCGCGACCTCGGGGCCGAAGACCTTGCCACTCGCCTCCTCGCCGCGGAACTCCGGTCGCAGGGCATGCTGCGCCCAGCCGAGCGCGACGCGCGCGAGCTCCTCGTCCAGCTCGGCCGACTGGCCGGTGGCGACGGACAGGTCCCAGGTGTGCATGGCGAGCTCGGCCAACTCCTGCTCCACCGGGGAGTGGGCTGTCGCGGAATGGCCCGCTGCGGAGTGGGCTGTCGCGGACCGGCCCGCCGGGGGCCCGGCCGGGTCCGCGTAGCCGGCCGCGCGCCAGGCCGCGAGCAGCTCGACGCCGCCGGCCTCGAACCGGGACGCCCAGTCGGGCCCGGCCGGCGCCGGAGTGGCCGCCCAGTCCGGCACGCCGCCCGCCGCGCGGACGGCGAACTTGTCCAGGTCGTCCACCAGGTGGTCGAGCAGCGTCGCGACGTCCCACGAACGGCACGGCGTCGGCAGCGCGGTCTGCTCGGGCCGGACGGCGACGATGGCGTTCGTCGTCTGGTCGAGCGCGCGAACGAGCAGGGTCAGCGGATCGGTGGCCGCGGTCATGTCTGTGATTTTAGGTGGTATCCGACCGATCCCGCCTGATCAACGGGCGGCTTCCCGCACGTCGGTGGCTGCGGCGGGGGCGCGGCCGCCGCCCCCGCCGCGGACCTCCAGGCCGGCCAGCAGCTCCGCGGTGGCCGCCGCGACGGCGGCCACCGCCTGCTCGAAGACCAGCCGGTTGTGCGCGGCGGGGGCCCGGAACCCCGAGACCTTGCGGACGTACTGCAGCGCCGCCGCGTGGACGTCGTCCTCGGTCACCTCGGGCGTCACGGGCGGGCGGAGGGTCTTGATGCTTCGGCACATGCTCCAAGTCTGCACCCACCGCCGGCCACCGCCCGCACCCGCTCGGGCACGGACAGGAACGCACAGGCACGCACAGGCACGCACGCCACCCGATCGCCGGCCTCAGGTCGTGTAGCCCGAGTTCAACTCCACGTAGCCAGGCGTCAGATCACACCCGTAGACGGTGAACTCCGCATCCCCCAGACCGAGATCGATCGCGATCAGCACCTCGTCCCCGGACAGGTAGCGGCGCGCTTCGGCCAGCCGCTGCTCGCTCAGCTTCTCCGGGAACATCGCCAACTCGCCGTACCGGATGGCGATCTTCGCCGGATCGAGGTCGGCGTCGTCGTCCAGCTTGCCGATCGCCATCGCCACCCGGCCCCAGTTGGGGTCGGCGCCGTGCACGGAGGTCTTCACCAGCGGCGAGTTGACCACCGCCTTGCCGACCCGCTTCGCCTGGGCCGCATCCCGTGCGCCGGTGACCCGCACCTCGATCAGCTTCGATGCCCCTTCGCCGTCCGAGGCGATGTCCCGGACCAGGGCCAACGCGGCCTGGTAGAGCACCTCTTCGAACTCGACCGGATCGACGGGACCGGCCTGCCCGTTGGCGAAGACCGCGGCCGTGTCACTGGTCGAGGTGTCGGTGTCGATGCTGAGCGCGTTGAAGGTGCGGTCGGTCACCCGCCGGAAGACGGCGTCGAGTTCGGCGGCCGGCAGCTCGGCGTCGGTGAAGAAGAAGGTCAGCAGCGTGGCCATGTTCGGCTCGATCATCCCGACCCCCTTCGCGATGCCGACCACCACGGCCGGGCCGCAGCGCAGCCGGACCGACTTCGGGCGGGTGTCAGTGGTCATGATCGCGGCGGCCGCCGCCCCGAAGTCGGCCGCTGCCAGCGGCGCGGGAATCCCCGCGATGCCGGCCCTGATCGACTCGATCGGGTACGGACGCCCGATCACGCCGGTCGAGCCGATCACCAGCTGCTCGGACGCCACGCCGGCCTTCTCGGCGGCCAGCCGGCGGATCTCCTCGGCGTGCCGGGCACCCTCACGCCCCGTCGCCACATTGGCGTTTCGGGAGATCACCACCATGCCCCGGGCATCCTGCCGCCCGGCATCCGCCCGGCTGAGCACAACACTCGGCCCGGCGAACCGTGAGCGGGTGAAGACGGCGGCCGAGACGGCCGGACCGTCGGAGACGACCAGCGCGAAATCGTCCGCGTCGTCCTTGAGCCCCATGTTCGCCGTGTAGGACCGGAAACCGCGCGGCATCAGCAGATCCATCACACCAACCCCCTGAATACATATACCGTTGAGCGCATACAGTATCAGTGCGTTGCCTCGCTGCCCATGCCCCGGGCTGCGCGTGGCACCGCCCGGGCCGAGCATGGAGGCATGCTGCTGGCCGAGGTCGCCCGGACATCCCGCGAGGTCGCCGCGACCTCCGCGCGCTCGCGCAAGACCGCACTGCTCGCCGAACTGTTCCGGGCCACCGAGCCGGCCGAGGCGGCCGTCGTGATCACCTACCTGGCCGGCCGGCTGCCGCAGCGGCGAATCGGCATCGGCTGGAGCACGCTCAGCGCCCCGGTTCCGCCCGCCGCCGAGCCCTCGCTGACGGTCCACCAGGTGCACACCGCGCTCGGCGAACTGGCCACCGTCGCCGGCCCCGGCGCGCAGGCCGAGCGGCGCGAGCGGCTCGGCGCGCTGCTCGCCGCCGCGACCGCGCCGGAGCAGGAGTTCCTGATCCGGCTGATCGGTGGCGAGGTCCGCCAGGGCGCGCTCGACGCACTCGCCATCGACGGCCTGGCGGCGGCCACGGACGCCCGGCCCGAGGAGGTGCGCCGGGCGGTGATGCTCGGCGGCACGCTCGGCGCGGTCGCCGAAGCGCTGCTGACCGGCGGGCCGGCCGCCCTGGCGGACTTCCGGCTGACGGTGGGCCGGCCGGTGCTGCCGATGCTCGCGCACACCGCCGCCGGCGTCGAGGAGGCACTGGACCGGCTCGGCCCGTGTGCGGTGGAGGAGAAGCTGGACGGCATCCGGATCCAGGTGCACCGCGACGGCCCGAGCGTGCGGGTCTACACCCGCACGCTGGACGAGATCACCGAGCGGATGCCGGAGGTGGTCGCGGTGGTCCTGGCACTGCCCGCCGACCAGGCGGTGCTGGACGGCGAGGTGATCGCACTCGACCACGAGGGCCGGCCGCGCTCGTTCCAGCGGATCGCCGGCCGGGTCGGCTCCCGGCTGAACGTCCCGGGGGCCCGCGCCGAGCTGCCCCTCTCCCCCGTCTTCTTCGATCTGCTCGCGCTGGACGGGCGCGACCTGCTGGACCTGCCGACCGAGCAGCGGCACGCCATGCTGGCCCGGCTGGTACCGGAGCCGCTGCGGGTGCGCCGCTTCGTCGCCGCCGAACCGGCGGATCCGGTCGCCCGGCGGGAGGCAGTCGAGTTCGGCGCACGGGCACTGGAGCGCGGACAGGAGGGCGTGGTCGTGAAGGCGCTGGACGCCCCGTACACGGCGGGCCGGCGCGGCACGTCCTGGCTGAAGGTCAAGCCGGTGCACACGCTCGACCTCGTCGTACTGGCCTGCGAGTGGGGCCACGGCCGCCGGGCCGGGCTGCTCTCCAACCTGCACCTGGGCGCGCGGCAGCCGGACGGCGGCTTCGCGATGCTCGGCAAGACCTTCAAGGGGATGACCGACCAGCTGCTCGCCTGGCAGACCGAGCGGCTGCAGGAGCTGGCCGTCAGCCACGAGCCGTGGGGTGTCGTGGTGCGGCCCGAGCTGGTCGTCGAGATCGCCTTCGACGGCGTGCAGAGCTCCACCCGCTACCCCGCCGGTGTCACGCTGCGCTTCGCCCGGGTGCTGCGCTACCGCGAGGAGAAGCCGGCCGACGAGGCGGACACGGTCGAGGCGGTCCAGGCGCTGCTGCGCGGCGACTGAGCCGGGCCCGCCCCCAACCGAGCCGGGCCGGCGCTCAGCGGACGGTGACCACGACTGCGTACGGTGACGCCGTGATAACGATCCGGCGGCAGAAAACGGGGCAGGGGCGGCGAATCCCGGCAATCGATCTTGCCATTGGCTTTGCGACCTGCTCCGATGTAACTTTTGCAGGACCATCCAGGAGAAGAAACGACAACATGCCGGACGCACCGACCGAGTACCTCGATCCCGCCGTCGGCATGGTCGTCCTCCCGTTGCGCACGGCACACCCGGTCGATCCGGGCCCCGGGGTGACGCCGTGACCTGCGCAGCGCTGCGCTCCGAGAGCCGGATGCCGATGGCGGCCCGCCGCACCGCCGCCGCCGAGGCGGCCGACTGACCGGCGGCCCCGGGGAATTTCGCGGCTCCCCGTCACCGTCACCCGGATGCGCACTGCCGACACCGCGCCGACAGGGCAAGCTGGCACAGATCCCCGATCCCCGCCGCGATCCGGTCGGCCGATCGACCCGGCCGGCCCACCGTCCGGCTGACAGAGCGACAGACTGACCGGCCGACCGGCGGGCCGACCGATAGACAGACCGACGTACCGATGTACCGTCCTACCGACTTACCGACCGACGAGAAGGCAGAACCGTGGCAACCGACTACGACGCCCCGCGCAACACCAGCGACGACACGACCGACGAGAGCATCGAGGAGCTGAAGGGCCGACGCGACGACAAGCAGGGCTCGGCGGTCGACCTCGACGCCGAGGCGGTCGAAGGGATCGAGCTCCCGGGCGCCGACCTGTCGGGCGAGGAACTCACCGTCCGGGTCGTGCCGCTCCAGCAGGACGAGTTCACCTGCATGACCTGCTTCCTGGTGCACCACCGCACCCAGCTGGCCGGCGAGGACAAGAACGGCCAGCCGATCTGCCGCGACTGCGCCGGCACCGCCTGACGTACGCCCTGACGCGCTGACGCCCTGGCCCCGACCCGCGACGGGTCCGGGCTCGGGCGCGGCTCGGGCCCGGGCGCGACTCGGGTGCGACTCGAGCGAGGCTCGGGCCGAACTCGGCCGCCGTGGAGGGGAACTGACCCAGGGTGTGCTGATCCGGATGGCGCAGCCGGCCTACCGGGAAATATCTGACTGCTCAGATAGCGTTGGGACAGGACAGGCAACGCACCACGACGGACACCCCGGCAGACGCACACCCCGGCAGAGGAGTACCACCATGTCCAAGATCGCTGTCTTCGGCGCCTCCGGCACCCTCGGCTCCCGGATCGTCCGCGAGGCGCTGGACCGCGGGCACCAGGTCACCGCGGTGGTCCGCGACCCCGCGAAGGCGCCCGCGAGCCACCCGAACCTGACGGTTGTCATCGGCGAGGTGCTCGACCCCGAGTCGGTGGCCGCCGCCGCGGCCGGGCAGGACGTCCTGGTCAGCTGCGTCGGCGGTGGGGGCGGCCCGGGCCACGTCGCCACCATCGAGCCCGCCGCGAAGTCCCTGGTGGCCGGCCTGCGCGCGCTCGGCGACAAGGCCCCGCGACTGATCGCGATCGGCGGCGCCGGCTCGCTCCGCACGCCCGACGGCAAGCAGGTCTGGGACTCACCCGGCCTGCCGGAGTTCCTGCTGCAGATCATGCACGCGCACGGCGACGCGCTCGACTTCTACCGCACGGTCAGCGACGTCCGCTGGACCAACCTCAGCCCGGCCGCGATGATCGCACCCGGCGAGCGGACCGGGACCTACCGCACCGCGCTGGACGAGGTGGTGGCCGGCCCCGACGGCAGCAGCCACATCTCGGCGGAGGACTACGCGGTCGCCATGATCGACGAGATCGAGAAGCCCGCGCACATCGGCGAGCGCTTCACCGTCGGATACTGACCGCCGGATACCGCCGGATACCGAGCTAAGGATCACGGCGACGGGATTACGGCCGGAGCACCCGGCGTTGCGCGGACGGACGGCGGCAGGCCACGGAGGAGGGCCGGACGGTGGACGATCCCGAGCAGGACATCGATCCCGGACAGGACACCCCGGGACAGCGCACCGGCGCACCGCGCAGCGCCGCGCAGGTGGTGGCCGATCCGCGGATCCGGTCGGTCGGCGTGCTGCTCAACACCGCCGCACTGGTCGAGCGGGTGCTGGGCGGCGCGATCCAGCGCGAGGCGGGGATCAGCCACTCGATGTTCGAAGTGCTGCTGATCCTGGCCGCGCAGCCCGACGGCACCCCGATGAGCCGGCTCTCCGACGGCCTGGTGCTCACCAGCGGCGGCGCGACCCGGCTGATCGACCGGATGGTGGCGGCCGGCCTGGTGACCCGGAGTCCGTCCCCGGACGACCGCCGGGTCCAGCTGGTCCGGATGACCGACCAGGGCGGGCAGACGCTGCTCGCCGCCGCCGCGGTGCACGTCCGGGAGGCGGACCGGCTGGCCCTCGGCACGCTGGGCGGCCCGCAGGCGGCGGCCATGGTCGCCGCCCTGGACCAGCTCGGCCGGCGCGCCCAGACGGCGCTCCCCCACCGGGGCTGACCGTCACGCTGGCCACCGCCCCTGACACCCAGGCCCGCTGACGGCCGGTCAGCGACCTGTCGATCCGGGTGAGGCCCCGGTCAGGCCTCGGGCGGCGCCGCGTACACCCCGAACGGCGCGCCCTGCGGGTCCTGCAGGACGGCGATCCGCCGCCCGCCCGGCAGGTCCATCGGTGCCATCAGCGCCTTCGCACCGGCCTCGGTCGCCCCCGCCACCGTGGCGTCCACGTCGGTGACCGAGAAGTACGGCAGCCAGTGCGGCGGGACCTCGGCCGGAAACTGCTCGTCCATCACCAGCATCCCGCCGAAGTCCGCGCCGTGGACGCCGAACTGCGTGTACGGGCCGCCGGCCGTCACGCTCCAGCCGAAGACCTCGGTGTAGTACGCGACCGAGCCGACCGGATCGCGGGTCAGCAGCTCGACCCAGCCGAGCGAACCGGGTTCGTTGAGCAGGTCCGTGCCGGCCATCGAGCGGGCCTGCCAGATCCCGAAGATCGCACCGGTCGGGTCGGCGAGCACCGCGAACCGGCACATGTCCAGCGCCTCCATCGGCGCCACCACCTGGGTGCCGCGGGCCTCGGTGGCGGCGGCCGCCATCGCGTCCGCGTCGGTGACCGAGAAGGAGACGGTCCAGGCGGTGTGCTGCTCCGGGCCGTAGAGCGGGGTCACCGAGGCCACTCGGGCATCGCCGGCGAAGCACAAGGTGTAGCCGGCCGCCTCCGGGCGCGGGTCGGTCTCGGCGCGCCAGCCGAAGAGCCCGCTGTAGAAGCCCTTCGCGGCCTCCGGGTCCGAGCTGCCGAGCTCCACCCAGCACGGTGCGCCGGTGACCAGGCTGGTGATCTTCACGTGCCACTCCCTCGGTCGAAGACGTTCGGCACTCTAGGCGCGGCCCGCCCGCCACGCCGGGCAGCTCACCGGCCGGGCACCGTTTTCACCCACCCGGAGCCGCCCCGGGCCGCTGCGCTGCGCTGCGCCCCCTGCCGCTGCGCTGCGCCCTCTGCCGCTGCGCTACCCCGCACTCGACCGGGCGATCCGGGCGCCCAGCTCCCGCAGGTGGTCGACGAGCTCGACCGGCTCCTCGACCCGGAAGTCGCAGCCGAACGCAAGCAGCCGGAACGCCAGCCACTCCAGCGTGTCGGCCGGGCTGCGCAGCCGGCAGCTGGTCGCGTCCACCGCCTCCAGCTCGACCGGCGCACCGGCGAGCCGCCTGGTCGCCTCCGCGAGCGGCAGCTGGAGCAGCACCACCGCGCGGTACGCCTGGGCGTGTCCGCGCAGCTTCTCCGCCACGTACGCGCCCGCGTCGGCGGCGGGCAGCTCGCGCGGCGGCGTCCGGACGCCGGTCGGCTGCGGGTGGGCCAGCCGGTCGACCCGGAAGATCCGCCAGTCGTCCCGGTCGTTGTCGAAGGCGACCAGGTACCAGCGGCGCCCGGTGGCGACCAGCCGGTGCGGTTCGACCAGCCGACGGGTCTCGGCGCCGTCCCCGGCGCGGTAGCCGAACCGCAGCTTCTCCCGGCCGGCGACCGCCGTGGCGAGCACGGCGAGCAGCTCAGGGTCGACGCCCGGCTCGGCGCCGGGCAGCGGCACGGTGGCCGTCTTCAGCGCCACGACCCGGCGGCGCAGCCGCGCCGGCAGCACCTGTTCGAGCTTGGCCAGCGCCCGTACCGAGGCCTCCTCGATGCCGCTGACCGCGCTCGCCGCCGCCGTCCGCAGGCCGACCGCGATCGCGACCGCCTCCTCGTCGTCGAGCAGCAGCGGCGGCATCGCCTTGCCGGCGGCCAGCCGGTAGCCGCCGATCGAGCCCATCGTCGCCTGCACGGGGTAGCCGAGTTCGCGCAGCCGTTCGATGTCGCGGCGGATCGTCCGCGGGCTCACGCCGAGCCGGTCGGCCAGCTCGCTGCCCGGCCACTCGCGTGGGGTCTGGAGCAGCGAGAGCAGGGTCAGCAGCCGGGCCGGGGTGTCGGTCATGGCATTCAGAATGCCGGAGAACTGGGACGGAATCCGACCTAAATCCTCCCTACAGTCGATCCATGACCACAAGCGCGACCACCGAACCCCACAGTCAGACCCCGAGCCCCACTGCGAACCCAAGTACGAGCTCGAGTCCGATCGCCCCCGACCGCCGGACGGCCGGTGACCGTCGCCGCTGGATCGCGCTCGCGATCGTGATGACCGCCTCCTTCATGGACCTGGTCGACGTGACCATCGTCAACATCGCGGTCCCCAGCATCCAGCGCGACCTCGGCGCCTCGTTCAGCGCGGTCCAGTGGGTCACGGCGGGGTACGCACTCGCGTTCGCGATCGGCCTGATCACCGGCGGCAGGCTCGGCGACATCTACGGCCGCAAGCGGATCTTCCTGATCGGGATCGGCGGCTTCACCGTCGCGTCCGCGCTCTGCGGGCTTGCCTCCGATCCGGCGATGCTGGTCGCGACCCGGCTGTTGCAGGGCGGCACGGCGGCACTGATGGTGCCGCAGGTGCTCTCGATCATCCACGCGACCTTCCCGGCCGAGGAGCGGGGCAAGGTCTTCGGCCTGTTCGGCGCGATGATCGGGCTGGGAGCGGTGAGCGGGCCGCTGCTGGGCGCGCTGTTGACCGAGTGGAACCTGGGCGGCCTGGAGTGGCGGCCGATCTTCCTGATCAACCTGCCGGTCGGCATCGCGGCCCTGCTGCTCGGCCGGCGCTTCATCACCGAGTCGCGCGCCGAGCAGACGCTCCGCCTCGACCTGGTCGGCATGCTGCTGGCCGCCGTCGGCCTGCTGATGCTGCTCTACCCGCTGACCCAGGGACGGGAGGCCGGCTGGCCGCTCTGGGGGTTCGTCTCGATGGGCGCGAGCCTGCCGGTGCTGGCGCTGTTCGTCGGCTACGAGCGGCTGAAGAGCCGGCGGGACGGGTCACCGCTGGTCGAGCTCTCGCTCTTCCGGGTGCGCAGCTTCGCGGCCGGCATCGCGGTGCAGCTGACCTTCGGCGTCGTCTGCGGCATCTTCTTCCTGGTCTGGACGCTCTACATGCAGCTGGGCCTCGGCTGGAGCCCGCTGCGGGCCGGCACCACGGGGATACCGTTCTCGATCGCGGTCTCGGCGGCGGCCGGAGTCTCGGTCGGCGTGCTGGTGCCGCGCTTCGGGCGCCGGGTGCTGCAGGCCGGGGCGCTGGTGATGGCGCTCGGCGTGCTGCTCTACCTCGGGGAGGCCGAGCGGTACGGCTCGGCGATCCACCCGTGGCAGATGGCGCTGCCGCTCGTGGTGATGGGCGCGGGGATGGGCCTGATCGTGGCGCCGCTGACCGACGCGGTGCTCGCCGAGGTGCCGCGCGAGCACGCGGGCTCGGCGTCCGGTCTGATCAACACCACTCAGCAGCTGGGCAACGCGCTCGGTCTGGCGCTGGTCTCGGTGGTCTTCTTCGGTGTGGTGGACGGTGCCTCGCCCGCGCAGGCCGTCGCGGTGGTCTTCACGCACGCGTTCGCGCACGCGATGTGGTGGCTGGCCGGCGGGCTCGGGGCGGTCTTCGTGCTGATGTTCGCGCTGCCGCGCCGCAGTGCGGCACCCTCCATCGACGCACCGGCCGGCGACGCGCCGATCGCCGACTGAACGTCACATTCCCGAGCCCGGCGCGGCGGTGGCGGTGCGGCAGTGCCGTCGCGCAGGATCAGGGCTCATGGAGAGTCAGCTGAGGTTGAAGAGCGCCCAGGGTCGCTGGGTGGTACTGGCCGCCGCGCTCGGGTCGGGCATGGCGATGCTGGACGGCACCGTGGTGAACGTCGCGCTGCCGCACATCGGCGCCGACCTCGGCGCCTCGCTGGCGGCGCTGCAGTGGACCGTCAACGCGTACCTGCTCACGCTGGCCGGCCTGATCCTGCTCGGCGGCTCGCTCGGCGACCGGTACGGGCGGCGCCGGGTCTTCGTGATCGGCGTCTGCTGGTTCGCCGCCGCCTCCGGACTCTGCGCGATCGCGCCCTCGGTCGAGGTGCTCATCGCGGCCCGCGCGCTCCAGGGCATCGGCGGCGCGCTGCTGACCCCCGGCTCACTGGCGCTGCTCCAGGCGACCTTCCACCCCGACGACCGCTCGGCGGCGGTCGGCGCCTGGTCGGGGCTCGGCGGGGTCGCCACGGCCGTCGGGCCGTTCCTCGGCGGCTGGCTGGTCAGCGGACCCGGCTGGCGGTGGATCTTCGTGATCAACCTGCCGGTCGCCGTGCTGGTCGCGGCGCTGACCCTGCGGCACGTGCCGGAGAGCCGCGACGAGCAGGCCGGCGGCCGGTTCGACGTCCCCGGTGCGGTGCTGGCCGCGCTCTCGCTGGCCGGGATCACCTACGCGCTGACGGCCGCGGGCGAGAAGGTGACGGCGGCGGTCTGGGTGTCGGCGGTAGCGGGCATTCTGCTGGGCGTCGCATTCGTGGCCGTCGAACGGCGCGCCGCGCGGCCGATGCTGCCGCTGGAGCTCTTCGACTCGCGGCTCTTCAGCGCGATCAACGTGGTGACGCTCGGCGTCTACGGCGCGCTGGGCGGGGTCTTCTTCTTCCTCCAGGTCCAGTTGCAGACCGTGGCCGGGTTCACCCCGCTGGTGGCCGGCATCGCGTTCGCACCGGTCACGCTGCTGATGCTGCTCTTTTCAGCCCGGTCCGGCCGGCTGGCGACCCGGATCGGGCCCCGGCTACCGCTGACCGCCGGCCCGCTGATCGCCGCCGCCGGGGTGCTGCTGATGCTGCGGATCGGTCCGCACGCCTCGTACTGGACGGACGTGCTGCCCGCCGCGATCGTCTTCGGGATCGGGCTGACCGCGCTGGTCGCGCCGCTGACCGCGACCGTGCTGGCCGCCGTGGACGTGCGCCGGGCCGGCATCGCCAGCGGGGTGAACAACGCCGCCGCGCGCGCCGCCGGCCTGCTGGCGGTCGCGGCGCTGCCGCTGCTGACCGGCCTGAGCGGCGAGGAGTACCGGGTGCCGCACGCGGTGAACTCGGCCTTCCACACCGCCGCACTGATCTGCGCCGGGCTGCTCGCGGGCTCCGGGCTGCTCGCGCTGGCCACCGTGCCGGGACGGCCCGCGCAGCCGGCGGCCGAATCGGAGCGCGTCGTCGAACCGGACAGCACCTGGTACTGCGGCACCACGGCACCTCCGGTGGACCCTGGCCACGAGTGCCCGGGGTCCACCGCCTGACAGATGACCGCCTGACAGATGACCGCTGACCGCTGACCGACGGCGGATAACAGATGACGGCTGACAGATATCAAAATCTGTCAGCCGTCATCTGTTATCCGTTATCCGCTATCCGCTATCCGCTATCCGTCAGCGGCCATCCGTTACCGGTCAGACGTCAGCCGTCCAACCACCACCGGCGCCTACCTCAGAGGATGTCCCCCGGAGCGTACTTCGCGGCCTCCGGGTGCGCGGCCGCGACGGCCTCGATCCGGCGGACCACCTCGGCCACCTGGGCACCGGCCGCACCGGTGAAGGAGAGCCGGTCGGCGAGCAGCGCGTCCAGCGCGGCCCGGTCCAGCGGCATCCGCTCGTCGGCGGCGAGCCGGTCCAGCAGCTCGTTCTGCCGGGCGCCACCGCGCATCGCGAGCGCCGAGGCGACCGCGTGCTCCTTGATGATCTCGTGGCCCGCCTCGCGGCCGACGCCCGCGCGCACCGCGCCCATCAGCACCTTGGTGGTGGCCAGGAACGGCAGGTAGCGGTCCAGCTCGGCCTCGATCACGGCCGGGAAGGCGCCGAACTCGTCGAGCACCGTCAGGAAGGTCTCCAGCAGGCCGTCGAACGCGAAGAACGCGTCCGGCAGCGCGACCCGGCGGACCACCGAGCAGGAGACGTCGCCCTCGTTCCACTGGTCGCCGGCCAGCTCGGCGGTCATCGAGGCGTAGCCGCGCAGGATCACCGCGAGGCCGTTGACCCGCTCGCAGGAGCGCGTGTTCATCTTGTGCGGCATCGCCGAGGAGCCGACCTGGCCCTCCTTGAAGCCCTCGGTCACCAGCTCGTGCCCGGCCATCAGGCGGATCGTCTTGGCCAGGCTGGACGGCGCCGCGGACAGCTGGACGAGCGCGGTCAGCACCTCGAAGTCAAGGCTGCGCGGGTAAACCTGGCCGACGCTGGTGAGCACGTTGTCGAAGCCGAGGTGGCCGGCCACCCGCCGCTCGAGCTCGGCGAGCTTCTCGGCGTCGCCGCCGAGCAGGTCGAGCATGTCCTGCGCGGTGCCGACCGGGCCCTTGATCCCGCGCAGCGGGTAGCGGGCGATCAGCTCCTCCAGCCGCGCGAACGCGACCAGCAGCTCGTCGGCGATGCTGGCGAAGCGCTTGCCGAGCGTGGTGGCCTGCGCGGCGACGTTGTGCGAGCGCCCGGCCATCACCTGCTCGGCGTGCTCGGCCGACAGCCGGCCGAGCCGGACCAGGACGGCGACCGTACGGTCCCGCACGTGCTCCAGGGACTGCTTGATCTGCAGCTGCTCGACGTTCTCGGTCAGATCCCGGGAGGTCATCCCCTTGTGGATCTGCTCGTGCCCGGCGAGCTCGCTGAACTCCTCGATACGGGCCTTCACGTCATGCCGGGTGACCCGCTCACGGCGGGCGATGGAGGCCAGGTCAACCTGGTCGACGACCCGCTCGTAGTCGGCGACGGCGGTAGCGGGGACCTCGATCCCGAGGTCCTGCTGAGCCTTGAGGACGGCGAGCCACAGGTGGCGTTCGAGGACCACCTTGTGCTCGGGGGACCAGAGCTGGGCCAGGGTCGCCGAGGCGTACCGGGAGGCCAGGACATTGGGGATCTGGGGCTTCGCGCTCACGCTTCGCAAGGTTAACAGCCGAGGTCAGCGCAGCCCGCGACGAGGTGGGTTAAGCTGATGGTTTCCTGGCGTTTTCTTATGACCCTAAACCTTCTTCACCGCCAGGATAGCACGCCAATGGACTCTCGTCAACGCCCTGTCGACGGCCAGACCGGGCCGGCCGACGCGGATCACCTCGCCGCCGAGCTGGCCGCCGAACAGGCCAGGCTGGACCTCTGCTACGCGTACCTGGACGCCCAGCGGACCCAGGCCGGCACCGCACGCAACGCAGTCCGCGCCGAGGCCGGGCCCGGTGGCACCCACCAGGCCCGGCTGGAGCGCGAACTGACGGTGCGCCGGCAGGAGCAGTTACTGGCAACGCTGGACGGGGTCGAACGCGGCCTCTGCTTCGGCCGGATCGACCACCGCGACGGGAGCACCGGCTACCTCGGCCGGATCGGCCTTCGGGACGAGGAGCACCAACCGCTGCTGATCGACTGGCGGGCCCCGGCCGCCAGGCCGTTCTACACCGCCACCTTCGCCGACCCGGCCGGCCTGCTGCGCCGCCGCCATCTCTTCACCCGGGGCCGCCGGGTCACCGGGCTGGACGACGAGGTCTTCACCCCGGACCAGTTGGCGGGCGCGCCGACCGGATCGCCTGCCGCATCGCCGGCGGGATCAACGCCCGGCCCGGCGATCGACCCGGCGCTCGGCTCGGTGGTCGGCGAGGCCGCGCTGCTCGCGGCTCTGCGCGCGGGCCGGACCGGCCGGATGGGCGAGGTCGTCGCCACCATCCAGGCCGAGCAGGACCGGGTGATCCGCGCCGGCCTGCCGGGCACCCTCGTCGTCCAGGGCGGCCCCAGCACCGGAAAGACCGTGGCCGCACTGCACCGCGCCGCCTACCTGCTCTACACCCACCGATCGGTGCTGGCGCGCCGCGGGGTGCTGCTGGTCGGGCCGAACCCGACCTTCCTGCGGTACATCGACCAGGTGCTCCCCGCGCTCGGCGAGACCGACGTGGTGCTGCGCAGCGTCGGCGAGCTCTTCCCCGGCGTCGCGGCCACCGCGGTGGACGGGCCGGCGGCCGCGGTGCTCAAGGGCAGCCTCCGGATGGCCGAGGTGGTGGCGCGCGCGGTCGCCGACCACCAGCGCCTACCGGGCTGGGATGCGGACGGAGCTTTCGGCGGCGAGCTCGGCACCGACCTGCTGCTGGACGCCGACGGGCTCACGCTGCGGTTGCCCCGTCAGGTCTGCGCCGAAGCGCGGGCCGCCGCGCGAGGGCTGCGGCTGCCGCACAACCGGGCCCGCGGGTTCTTCCTCGGCACGCTGCTCGACCTGCTGGTCCGCGAGCAGGCCCGGTTGCTCGACGCTCCACTGACTCCGGCCGAGCTGCACTACGGCCCGCGTGAGCTCTGGGCACTGCCGAGCGTCCGAACCGCACTGGACGAGCTGTGGCCGCTGCTGACACCGCAGCAGCTGATCGACCGGCTGCTCAGCGACCCGGTGCTGCTCCGCTGGGCCGCCGATGCCACCACCGACGCCACCACCAACAGCAGCGACGGCAGCGACGGGCACAGCGGCGCCGACGACCTGTCGTCCCTGCTGCGCCCGGCCGGTACCCCCTGGGCGGTCGACGACGTGCCGTTGCTCGACGAAGCCGCCGAGCTGCTCGGCTCGCCGGACGAGGCCGCCGAGCGCGCCGGGCTGCGGGCGGCCGAGCGGGCGCGGGCAGCCGACCGGCAGTACGCGGGCGGGGTGCTCACGATCACCGGTCAGCACGACGCCCTGCCCGGACTCGACGCCACCGCGCTCGCCGGGCGCTGGGCCGACGAAGGCCCTGGCCGTACCACCGCCGAGCGGGCCGGCGCCGACCGGGAGTGGGTGTACGGGCACGTGGTCGTGGACGAGGCCCAGGAGCTCTCCGCGATGGCCTGGCGGATGGTGATGCGCCGGATCCCGACCCGCTCACTCACCGTCGTCGGCGACCTCGCGCAGACCGGCAACCCGGCGGGTGCCCGGTCCTGGGCCGAGATGCTCGACCCGTACACGGCCGGCCGCCGCCGCGAGGAGTGGCTGACCGTCAGCTACCGGACGCCTGCGGAGATCATGGCGGTCGCCACCGACGTGCTCGCCGCCACCGCGCCCGGACAGCAGGCGCCGACCTCGGTCCGCGCCGGCGCGGAGCGCCCGCGTGCGGTGACGACCACCGCCGACGGGTACGCCGCCTGCCTGGCCGGACTGGTCGCCGCGGAGCCGGACCGGCTCGGCGTGGTGGTCCCCGACGCCCGTCACGCCGAGCTCTCCGGCGGGGTGCTCGGCGCGACCGAGGTGCTGACCGCCGCCGGCTGCAAGGGACTTGAGTTCGACGCCGTGATCGTCGCCGACCCGCACGGGATGCTGGCCCAATCGCCGCGCGGCGGCCAGGACCTCTACGTCGCGCTCACCCGGGCCACCCGGCGGCTGACCGTGGTCCACCACGAACCGTTGCCCGCGATGCTGCGCGCCCTGAACGGGTAGCCGACGTTCGGCAGTCAGCTACCGGTGACCAGGTTGCCGTTCTGGACCTGAACGGTGACCGGCGGGAGCGGGGTGGCGGCGGGGCCGTTCGCGACCGAGCCGTCGTCGGCCTTGAAGGCGCTGCCGTGGCAGGGGCACTTGATCAGCCCGCCGGCGACCGAACCGACCGTGCAGCCGCGGTGCGTGCAGACGGCGCTGAACGCCTTGTACTGGCCGGCCTGCGGCTGCGTGACGACGACCTTGGCGTCGGCGAAGACCACGCCACCCCCGACCGGGACGTCGGCCGCCTTGCCGAGCACGGTGCCGCTACCCGAACTGCTGCCCGAACCGGCGGCCGCAGTAGTGGCCGTGGCCGCGCCTCCCGAGGTGGGTGTGCTCGCGGCGCCGGCCTGCTTCGCCGCGGAGGACGAGCAGCCGCACAGCGCCAGCGCGGCCGCGCCGCCCGCACCGCAGAGCAGGGCGCGGCGGCCGGCCACGGCCGGCCGGGCGTCGGCGACGGCCAGGGAGGTGGCGGTCGGCGAGGTAGCGGTCGGCGAGGTAGCGGAGTTCTCGGACATGGTGCTCGCTCTCTGGTGAAGGTCTGGGGGCAGCGGATCAGTCGAGCGCCGGTCGGCGGCTCACCCGGGCGGGGCCGTCAGCTGCCGGGCCGCCGGCGCGTCCTGCGCCGGCCCCGGTCCGGGCCCGGCCGGCCGCCCGGTGGCGGCGAGGGCGGGGCGGAGGGCTTCGGCCGGCGCGACCCGGCCCGGAAAGATCGCCGGACCGTCCGCACCGGCGCCAACGCCCGCCCGGCTGACCGGACGCCGCATCCGCGCCGCCAACCCCGTGATGACGAAGCCGAGTTCGGCGCCATCGGGCAACAACAGCGCGATCGGATCACCCACCGGATCATCCACGGACTCACTCCCCGGTCTCGGGCCCACGCGTGAAATGCCATCCATGCAAAGCCAGTTGCCAGCCAGCGGAAGCTGCCAGGCGAACCCGAGCCTAGGTTGCAGCGCAGCCGTGGAACACCCCGCACCGGGAAATTTGCGGAACCGCTAAGGCTGCCCGCAGGTTCCGAGCTGCACCCCGATCGTGCGCATACACGGCGAACAAGGCTTACGGCAAAGCCGCTTGGCGATATGACCGACCGACTCGGCGGCTCGGCTACGGTGTCCGCCATGACGTCCGTCCTCGTCGTCGAAGACGACCCCACGATCCGCACCGCGCTGATAGAGATCCTCACCGGTCACGGCCTGCTGGTCCGCAGCTCCCCCGACGGCTTCGGCGCACTGCGCGAGATCACCCGCTGGCAGCCGGACGCCGTCGTGCTCGACCTGGGCCTGCCCGACCTGGACGGCACCGACGCGCTGCGGATGATCCGCGGCCTCTCCCAGGTCCCGGTCGTGGTGGCCACCGCCCGCGATGACGACGCGGAGGTCATCAAGCTGCTCAACGCCGGCGCGGACGACTACCTGGTGAAACCGTTCTCCGGCGGCCAGCTCGTGGCCCGGCTGTCCGCCGTGCTGCGCCGCTGCGGCGCGCAGAGCGGGCTGCCCGAGGCGGCCGGCGCCGGGCCGGGCGGCAGCTCACCGGGTGGCAGCTCGGCAAGCGGCAGTACACCGGGCGGCAGGCCGGCCGCGAGTCGGCAGCCGATCGTCGCCGGCGACCTGCGGATCGATCCGGCGGCCCGCACCGTCCACCTCGGCAGCCGGGAAGTGGTGCTGACCCGGCGGGAGTTCGACCTGCTGGAGTTCCTGGCCCGGCACCTCGGACAGGTCGTATCCAAACAACGGCTGCTGGCCGAGGTGTGGCGCCTGCCGTACGTGGACGAGCAGACCGTGGACGTGCATCTGTCCTGCCTGCGCCGCAAGTTGGGCGAGCGGGCGACGCACCCGCGCTATCTGCACACGGTCAGGGGGGTCGGGGTGAAGCTGGTGTCGCCCCGGTGAGGTCCACTCTCGCGATGGTGGCCCTGGTGGCGACCGCCATCGTGGCCGTCGCGTTCCTGGTCCCGCTCGCACTGCTGGTCCGCACCCAGGTGCACACCCAGGCGACACTCACGGCGGAGCAGCGGGCCTCGGCGGTGGTACCGCTGGTCGCGCTCTCCACCGATCTGACCGCACTCTCGCAGGCCGTGAGCCGCACCGACTCGGCGGACCGGCTCTGCGTCCACCTGCCGGGCAGCGGGGCGATCGGCGCCACGCACGCCTCCGCCGCCCAGCTCGGCCGTGCGCAGCAGGGCCGGCAGCCGGTGACCGGCGGGGTGACCGGTGGCTGGGTCTATCTGGCGCCCGTGGTGCTGGCACCGGACCAGGTGGCCGTCATCGAGGAGTTCGTGCCGCAGGCCGAGCTGGATCGCGGCGTGACCAGGGCCTGGACCGTGCTGTCGCTGCTGGCCGCGGCGCTGGTGCTCGGCTCGGTCGTGGTGGCCGACCGCCTCGGCGCCCGGGTGGTGCGCGCCGCCGGGCGGCTCTCCCGGGCCTCGGCTGCGCTGGGCGCCGGCGACCTGGACGTCCGGGTGGAGCCGGCCGGGCCGGTGGAGCTTTACGAGGCCGGTCTGGCATTCAACGTGATGGCCAACCGCTTCAAACAACTCCTCTCCAGCGAGCGTGAGTTGATCGCCGACCTGTCGCACCGGCTGCGCACTCCGCTGACCGCTCTGCGGCTCGCCGCCGAGCAGATCGGCCCGGTGCCGGGCGCGCCTCGAATGGCGGCGGCGATCGAGCACCTGGAATCCGAGCTGGACTCGATCATCGTCACGGCCCGGACGCCGCTGTCCGGCAAGAACCACAGCGATGGCCACGGCGACAGCAGCAAGGACGGCGCGCTGTGCCAGGTGTCCGAACTGGCCAGGCACCGGGTGGGCTTCTGGTCGGTGCTGGCCGAACAACAGGGTCGCACCTGCGTGTTCGAGGCGACCGACGAACCGACCCCGGTCCGGCTGACGGCGGACGACCTGGCCGCGGTGGTGGACGCGCTCGTCGGCAACGTCTTCCGGCACACACCGGACGGGACGGGCTTCGCCGTGAGCGTGCAGCGGACGGCGCAGAGCGTCCTGCTGGTCGTCGAGGACGGCGGACCGGGCATCGAGGACCCGGCCGGTGCGCTGGCCCGTGGCGCCAGTACGCGCGGATCCACCGGCCTCGGTCTCGACATCGCCCGCAGCGCGGCGGAATCGACCAGGGGACGGCTCCGGATCCTGCGCAGCGAGTCGGGCGGCGCGCGGGTGGAGGTCGACCTCGGACTGGCCGCGGATTCACGGCGCGGCCGCCGCAGGCCTTGGCGTCACCGGCGCCGCCGGGCCGCAGAATAGTGCGCCCTCGACCAGCGCAATGTCACATTCGATCAGCCATATGCTCATGATGCGATAAGAATTCACCCAGAAACGCTTACTGACATTCTGTCATCTGATTCTCTGAGCATTCATCACCTCAGCCGCTGATATGGTCCTGACATGATGGGTCCGGCCCTCCCAAGGGTCGGCGCTTCACTTCGCCGATCTCCGCTGCACGCATTTCCACTGCGCCGACCGGAGCGATTCGCAGAGGAGAAGTGATGTCGGAATCGGCGCCCCGGGTTCGCCGGCTCCGGCCGCGCCGGGTGCCGCGCACCGGCCGGCGAGCGCTGGCCCACTCCGCCGTCGCAACGGGCGGTGCACTGGTGGCGCTGGCGCTCGCCGGAGTGGCCCTGGAGACGGTGAACGCGGCCGGCAGCCACCCCCCACCCATCGAGAGTCTGCCCGCGCCGGTCCCGGCGGCATCAGCCGCCGCCGTCCGGCTCGTCAACAGCAGCTCGAGCCTCTGCGCGAGCGCCACCATCAGCAGCGACAGCACCGACGGCACTGATGGCACCGACGACACCGACGCCCGGCCGCAACTCCAGAGCTGCACCGGCGACGACCTCCAGCACTGGGACCGGCTGCCCGCCGGCGAAGACACCTACCAACTCCGCAACACGGCCGTCGGCAGCTGCCTCGACGGCGGCGCGGCAGGCAGCGCCACAGCAGGCGCCGACCCGGTCGCGGTCACCCTCCGCCCCTGTCGCACCGGCCGGGACCGCGCCGAACAGCTGTGGACGTTCGTCCCGGGCCCGACGCCGGGCACCTTCCGCATCTGGTTCGCGCCGACCCTCGGGGCGAGCGACCACCCGGCCCACCTGCTCGGCCCACAGGACTGGTCACCCACCACGCCACCCCAGCCAGGCTCGCCCCTCGTCCGGCAGCCCGAGCACGACGACTCCGCGAGCTTCCTCTTCACCCTGGGCTGATCGCCGCTCCCTGAGCACCTTCCCCCTCAGCCGCCTCTGCTCACCCTCCCCCACCAGGCCCGGACGCATCGTCACCAGACGTTGGTTCACCGTTCGCCCTCAGGCATGTACCTGGCGCCTACCTGTGGGTAACATGCCCCCTCGGCCCGGTCGCCCGAACGACTGTCGCGCCATCAGACCGCATCACCGTCACCACCACCGTCACCACCGTCATCACCACCACCAGATTGGGGACTCCCATGTCCGGGTACAGTCGGCGCCGCTTCCTCACCGGTTTCTCCGCCGCGACCGCCGGGGCAGCGCTGTCCCTGGCCGGCGGCACCTTCGCCTCGGCCGCGACCCGGGACCGCGCACTCGCCGCGACCGCCGCGCGCGCCGTGCAGGTCGGCGGCACGACGCTGGAGCAGGTCGCCACCCCGGTCGGCGGCACCGGCTACCAGCGCCTGGTGTCCGGTCCGGGCTGGCCGCTGGTGGTGCGCGGCGAGCTGGCGGCCGGGCAGGCCGGTCGCGACGACCGGCGGACCGGGCTGGCGAGCTTCGTCCAGTTCACCGACCTGCACCTGAACGACACCGAGTCGCCGGTCCGGTTCGAGTACCTGGCCCGCTGGAACGACGCCGCGCACCGCCCGCAGGAGACGCTCACCGTGCGCGGCGCGTCCTCGCTCGTCGAGCGGGTCAACGCGGTCGCCGCCGGCCCGTACACCGGGCTGCCGTTCAGCATGGTGATGGCCACCGGCGACAACACCGACAACCACGAGCACATCGAACTCGACTGGTACCTCACGGTGATGAGCGGCGGCCAGGTGACGCCGAACAGCGGTGACCCGAGCCGCTACGAGGGCGTGCAGAACTGCGGCGACGCCGCGTACTGGAACCCGGGGCTCAGCTTCCAGGACAACTACAAGGCGGTCGGGTTCCCGACCATCCCCGGCTTCCTCGACGGCGCGGGCCGCGGCTTCCAGGCGCCCGGCCTCCAGACGCCCTGGTACACCACGGTCGGCAACCACGACGACAGCATCGAGGGCACGCTGCCCGACCTCGGCCTGCTGAACTCGCTCTACACCGGCGGCCGCAAGATCGAGGGCCTCAACGAGGCGGACGCCGCGAACCTGGCCAACCTGCTGAAGACCGACCCGGCCGCCGCGGTGCTCCAGCTCGGCAGACTGCTGAACGACGCGGACGCGGTCCGCGAGGTCACCCCGGACGAGCGGCGCCTGCCGTTCACCACCAAGGAGTTCGCGCAGGCGCACCTCGACCCGGCGTACACCGGCGCCGGTCCGTTCGGCCACGGCTTCACCTCGGACGCGGCCGCCAGCGGCAACCTCTTCTACACGTTCCGGATCGCGCCCGGCGTCATCGGCATCAGCCTGGACACCACCAACGCGGCCGGCTGGGCCGACGGTTCGATCGGCACCGCCCAGCTGAACTGGCTGGAGCAGCAGCTGCAGGCGCACAGCGGCCACTGGTACGACACCAACGGCAACGCGGTGCGCGGCGGTGCGGGCGGCGACCTGGTCGTGCTCTTCAGCCACCACACCAGCACCACCATGGGCAACACGCTGCTCGACCCGCGTCACCTGTTCGAGCGCCGGCACACCGGCAGCGAGGTGGTCGCGCTGCTCCAGCGCTACCCGAACGTGGTGGCCTGGGTGAACGGCCACACCCACCAGAACCAGATCACCGCGCACGGCCACGCCGTCCCGGAGCGCTCGTTCTGGGAGATCAACACCGCCTCGCACATCGACTTCCCGCAGCACGCCCGGATCATCGAGATCGCGGACAACGGCGACGGCACGATCTCGCTCTTCACCACGCTGATCGAGTCCGCCGCGCCGTACGCGACGGACTTCCAGGACACCTCGGACGCCGGGCTCGCCTCGCTCTACCGCGAGCTCTCGTTCAACGACCCGTACGCGACGCCGAACGTGAAGCTCGGCACCGCGCTGGACCACAACACCGAGCTGCTGCTGGCGAAGCCGAGCCGCTGATCCGGCAGCACTGATCCGGCACCGCTGATCCGGCACCGCTGGGCACGGCGCGCCGGGGTCGCCTCACACCCCGGCGCGCACCGCCCCGAACTCCCCGGCGCGCAGCGCCTCGAACTCCCCGGTGTCGTGCGCGCAGAACAGCTCGATCCGCTCGCCGTGTTCGCGGCGCAGCTCGCGCAACCGGTCCCGGTTGTGCAGCCGGACGGGGTTGTCCATCGCCACCGCGCGCTGGAATCCCGTCAGCGCGAGCGGGCTGCGCCCGGCGTCCGGGGCGACGTCCTGGTGGGAGAAGTAGGCGTCGCCGCAGTGCAGCAGCCAGCCGTCACCGCGCCGGACGGCCACGGCGCAGTGCCCGCGGGTGTGGCCGGGCAGCGGGACCAGCAGGATCTCGGCGCCCTCGATCGGCAGCGGGCGCACGGCCTGGAGGCCGAACCAGTCGTCCCCCGCGGTGTCGTACTCGACCCACCGCGGGTTGTGCGCCCACTGCGCCGGGCGGTAGCGGTCCCGCTCGGCCCGGGTCGCCCGGTTGCGAGCAGCCGTCAACTCGTCCGCGTGGACGTGCACCTGCGCGTCCGGGAAGTCACCGAGCCCGCCGGCGTGGTCGAGGTCGAGGTGGGTCAGCACGATGTGCCGGACGTCGCCCGGCTCGTAGCCGAGTGCGCGCACCTGCTCGACGGCGGTGCGGGCGAGCCGCAGCTGCGGCCGCATGAGGGTGCGGAACTGCCGGCCGAGCCGTTGCGGGTCGCGCACATCGCCGGTGCCGAGGCCGGTGTCCACGAGGACCAGCCCGTCGGCGGCCTCCACCAGCAGGCAGTGGGCCACCACTCGGCCCATCAGCAGTCCGCCGTGCCCGAGCAGGAGGCGGCCGCCGGCCGGGCACATGGTCGCGCAGTCAAGATGATGGACGGTCATATCGCATGGTAGCGCCCCGCCGTGGTCACATCCCCGTGAGTCCCTTGGTCAGGGTGCTCACCCCGCCGGCCAGTGCGAGCAGCAGGATCACCTTGCGCGCCCGCTGTTCCGGCACCCGGTCGGCCAGCCAGTGGCCGACCACCGCGCCGAGCCCGATCGCCACCGCCACCGCCAGCCAGGCGGGCGCCGCGAGCTGCGGGGCGCCCTTGGCGGCGAGCGAGAAGATGTTCACCAGCAGGCCGTAGAACTGCGCGTTCGGCACGAACTCGCGGACCGTCCAGCCGGCGTTGACGGCGTAGAGCGAGACGGCCGGGCCGCCGACACCGGCCGCGGCGTTCATGAAGCCGCTCGTCGCCCCCGCCGTCACCGCGCCGCGCACGCCGCGCAGGCCAGCCGCCCTGGTTCCGCGCATCACCAGCAGCACGGCGACGCTGACCAGCGCGCCCATGATGACGAGCAACTGCGGCCCGGGCAGCCGGGCGGCCACCCAGGCGCCGAGCGGCACGCCGCAGGCGGCGGCCGCGACCAGCGGCAGCATCGCGCCCGGGCGAACCTGGCGCCAGCTGGTGGCCAGGCCGATCGCACTGATCAGACCGCCGCCGACGTTGGAGAGCAGCACGCCCTCACCCGGTCCCAGCAACAGCGCCAGCACGGGCGCGGCGACCAGCGCGAACCCGATTCCCGCCATCCGCTGCACCGACGCGCCGACCAGCACGACACCGCCGAGCAGCAGGTCGCCGCCCCACCCTGCCAACACAACGTCCTCCCGGGCCATCCACTGTTCATACGAACCAATGGATCATCCAACCAGGGAGGTCAAGCCCTTTCCGGAACCCGCTGCTACGCCTGGAGCAGCGGCAGCAGCTGGTGGCACATCTCCAGCATCGAGTCGCGCTGCTCGGCGCTGAGCGAGTCCAGCGCGCGGTGCGCCTTGGTCATGTCGGCGCGGATGTTCAGCAGCACCTCGCGGCCGGGCTCGGTGATGGTGACGATCTTCACCCGGCGATCGGTGGCGGCCGCCTCGCGGCGGGCGAAGCCGAGCGCCTCCAGCCGGTCCACGATGCCGGTCACATTGGACGCGTCGCAGCCCAGCCGGCCGGCCAGCGCGCGCATCGGCACCGGCTCCAGGACCACGCCGAGCGCCTTGGCCTGCGAGGAGCTGAGCCCGTGCCGGCCCGCCGCGGCGGCGAAGTCGAGGAAGAAGGCAGCGCTGACGGCGGCCACCGCCTCAAGGACGACGGTGGTGGAGGCGGGCGGCGCGGCGGCAGCGGTGGCGGTCATGGAAACCATGAGAACAGACTACGCGTAAAAGTTTTATTCACTCCAGCTTTCACCTAGGCAAAGATTGCCCGGGCTACGCGACCAGCTGCTCGAACAGCCGCGCCAACTCCGCCGCCGGGTCGGCCGTCAGCCCCGTGTGCACCGGCCCCGGCTGCACCACGGCGCTGCGCGGCGCGGTCAGCCAGCGGAACCGCTGCCCGGGGCTGTCCCCCGCCGCCGGCCCAGCGGCCGCGCCGCCCGCGCAGACGCCCTCGATGCCGCGCAGCGCCCGGGCCAGGCCGTCCAGGTCGACAGCCGGGTCCAGCGCGAGCAGCTTCGCCTCGGGCAGCAGCGTCCGCGCGACCAGCTGCTCGAGCCGACGGCAGTAGAGCAGCACACCCAGGTTCACGCACTCACCGCGCTCGACCCGCGGCACGGCCCGGATCACCGCGTACTCGTAGTCGTGGTACTCCACGTAGTCATTGGCATCAGCAGTCACAGCAGCTACAGCAGTCACAGCGCCTTCTCCTCAACCACCGGCAGCCAGTCCCGCGGACCCACGAGCCGCGCGCCGAGCTGCGCGACGTACCCCGCGCGCACCGCGGCGGGGTCCTCGAAGCCCGGCTCATCGACCAGGAACTCGTCCGGGATCGCCGCCACCGCGCGCGCCAGCAGCTCCGGCCCGGCCAGCGCCGCCAGCTCCCGGTCGGCCGCCGCGAGCTCGGCCGCGCCGACGAACCGCGCGAGCGCGTGGTCACCGGCGTCGTACGGCCTGCGGGTCCAGTTCGCCGCGCCCGCCCAGTGGTGGTGGAAGATCAGGCTCGCGCCGTGGTCGATCAGCCACAGCGCGCCGTTCACCACCACCAGGTTGGGGTTGCGCCAGGAGCGGTCGACGTTGCCGATCAGCGCGTCGAACCAGAGCACCCGGGCGGCGAGCGCGGGGTCCACCTCGAAGCAGAGCGGGTCGAAGTTGAGCGCCCCGCTGAGGAAGGCCAGGCCGACGTTCAGCCCGCCACTGGCCCGCATCTGCTCCTGGATCTGCTGCTCGGGTTCGCTGCGCGCGAGCACCGGGTCGAGGTCGATCCGCACCAACTCCGGTACCGGCAGGCCGAGCCCGCGACCGAGCTCACCGGCCAGCACCTCGGCCACCAGTGCCTTCCGGCCCTGCGCCGCACCGCTCCATTTGAGCGCGTACAGCCGGTGGTCGTCGGCCGCCACCAGGCCCGGCATCGAGCCGCCTTCTCTTAGCGCGGTCACGTATCTGACTGCTGTTACCTCACGAAGCACGCGCCAACCCTACCCATCCGCCCTGTTGCGGTGGCGAGGCCCCTACAGCCCGTGCGACTGTTGCCGGGACGTGGCTCCCGCACGGGCGAGTGCCGCCAATTCCCTCCTAGTGAAGGAAAAATGATGGAACGACCTCGGATCCTCGTGGTGGGCGGCGGATTCGCCGGCCTGGAATGCGCCCGGCGCCTGGAACGCAAGCTTGCCGCCACCGAGGCGCAGATCACGCTCGTCTCCCCGTTCAGTTATCAGCTTTATCTGCCGCTGCTGCCGCAGGTGGCCGCCGGGGTGCTCACCCCGCAGTCGGTCTCCGTCTCGCTGCGCCGCTCACTGCGCCGCACCGACATCATCCCGGGCGGCGCGATCGGCGTCGATCCGCGCGCCAAGGTCTGCGTGATCCGCAAGATCACCGAAGAGGTGGTCGCCGAGCCGTACGACTACCTGGTGCTCGCACCGGGCAGCGTCACCCGCACCTTCGACATCCCCGGCCTGACCGACTACGCGCGCGGCATGAAGACGCTGGCCGAGGCCACCTACGTGCGCGACCACGTGATCGCGCAGCTCGACCTCGCGGCCGCGACGCTGGACCAGACCGAGCGCGAGTCCCGGCTCCAGTTCGTGGTGGTCGGTGGCGGCTACGCGGGCACCGAGACGGCGGCCTGCCTCCAGCGGCTGACCACCGCGGCGCTGAAGCGCTACCCGCGCCTCGACCCGAAGCTGATCAAGTGGCACCTGATCGACATCGCGCCGAAGCTGATGCCCGAACTGGGCGAGCACCTCGGCACCCGGGCGATGCAGGTACTGCGCAAGCGCGGCGTCGAGGTCTCGCTGGGCGTCTCGGTGGCCTCGGTGGACGAGCACAGCGTCACCTTCACCGACGGCCGGGTGATCCCCTCGCGCACGCTGCTCTGGACGGCCGGTGTGGCCGCCAGCCCGCTGGTCAACACGCTGGACGCGGAGACCGTGCGCGGCCGGATCGCGGTGACCGCCGAGATGCGGGTCCCGCAGTACGAGGGCATCTTCGCGCTCGGCGACGCGGCCGCCGTGCCGGACGTGGCCGCGGGCGACGGCGCGGTCTGCCCGCCCACCGCCCAGCACTCGGCCCGCCAGGGCCGCAAGGTGGCCGACAACCTGATCGCGGCGCTGCGCAACCAGCCGCTCCAGCCGTACTACCACAAGGACCTCGGCCTGGTCGTGGACCTGGGTGGCAAGGACGCCGTCTCCAAGCCGATGGGTGTCGAGATGACCGGGGTGCCGGCCCAGCTGGTGGCCCGCGGCTACCACATCATGGCGATGCGGACGAACGTCGCGAAGTTCCGGGTCGGCGCGAACTGGCTGCTCAACGCGGTGGCCGGCGACGACTTCGTGCGCACCGGCTTCCTCGCCCGCCAGCCCGCGCGCCTGCAGGACTTCGAGTACACGAACGCCTACCTGACCAAGGAACAGGTCAAGGAGCACACCCAGGCGCTCCAAGCGAAGCACTGAGCGACGCGACACTCAACGGCGCAGCCCGCCGCTGACGCACAAGAAGTCCGTGAGCCCGACCTCCGCATCCGCGGTGGCCGGGCTCACGGACTTCCCGCGTCCGGACCTCTGCGTCAGGAGGCGGTCAGGTACATCCCCGAGGCGTCCGTGCCCGGCGTGTTGCGGCAGGCGTAGTTGCCGCTCTGCTGCGCCCAGAGCAGGCTCAGGCAGCGGCCGAGCCCGAGCTGCGCATAGTAGTTCGGGTGCATCGACTCCTGCGTGGTGCCCTGGGTCGTCGTCCCGGCGTCCACGAAGCGCGCCCACTCGCTGGTCGTCGCGGACGGCGCGTTGTTCGAGTCGGCGAGCTGGGTGCTCGTGGAGCAGACCTCACGGCCCTGCAGGAAGTCGCGCAGGTCCAGGAACTGCACGCCGCGGCCGGCCGCGACGGCGGCCAGGTGGTCGGCGACCTCGGGGACCATGGTGTCCCGGGCCCAGTCGGAGTCGCTGTTCCAGAACGGGCAGCCACCGGTGTTGACCCGGTCCCAGCCGCTCTCGGAGTAGCGGTTCTCCGAGCTGCGCGGGATCGGCGAGGGGTAGGACTGCAGCACGATCCGGTAGGCGCCGGCCGCGTAGCCGTCGGCGGACATCACCGCGCGGATCTCGTCGATCGACTTGCCGACGCCCGCCATCGCCGCGTCCATCTTCGCGTCGATGTTGGCCTGCTGGTCGCTCTGGCAGGTCGAGTCCCAGATCACGTAGTCCTCGGCGCAGGCGGTGATGACGTCGGAGAAGCCGAGGTCGTTGCCGCCGATCGAGAGCGTGATCAGCTTGACGTTGTGGGTGGCGGCCACCGCCGCGAGCTGGTCGGCCTGCGGCGCCTCGCCCTTGAAGCTCTGGCCGCCGTCGGCGGCGCGGAAGACGTTCGCCGTGGTGGCACCGGAGCAGGCCAGGTTGACGCTGCTCTGGGCGATCCCGGTGGCGCTGTTGACCTCGGCCACGTCGGAGCGGTCGCAGCCGCTCGCGTACGTCGGGCCGTAGACGGTGCTCGGGTTGTAGCCGCTGCCGTTCCAGGCCCGGTCGGTGCCCGAGCGGCTGCCCGAGGTGGTGTCGCTGTTGCCCATCCAGCGACCGGCCTCGCCGGAGATGTAGCTGTCACCCATGGTGACGCTCGTGGTCGGCCCGGAGGCGGCGTGGGCGCTCCCGGCGGCCACCAGCAGACCGGTGGCGGAGAGCGGGAGTGCGAGCAGTGCGGCGAGCAGCCGCTTGGCGCGTGGGGTGCGCGTGGTGCTGACAGAGGTTTCGGGCACGACGGAACTCCTGCGATCAGCGGCATCCTGGCGTGGGGCAGGACGTCGCTACGAGTGAGGGTGTGGGGCCGCCGGCCGGTGGCGCACAGAATGTGACATGCCCGCGGTTGTTACCGCTAGGTATCTGCAGCACCTTTCTCACTCTGTTACCGCTGAGTTAAGTTGTGTTGCCAACCCGCCGCCTGCGCGCGACTTCCTCCCCGCTTTCCACGCCACTCCTGCGCCCCCGCACGGCCCGGCCGTGGCCAGGGCCCGGCCACGGCGCGCGCCTGTCGTGCGTACCCGCTCAGATCTGCCGTGCGCCGCCGCCGCGGGCGCCGAGCACCGCCGCCAGATCGGCGGCCAGCGCCGGCGCCTCCTCGACCGCGAGGTCGGCGACGGTGATCCGGATCCCGGGCGGCGACTGCAGGCGGAACGCCGCACCCGGCGTCACCGCCCAGCCGCGCTGCAACAGCCCGACCACCACCGAGGTCTCGTCCGGCACCGGGACCCAGACGTTCACCCCGCTGCGCCCGCTGCCGTCGATCCCGTGCGCGGCGAGGGCCATCAGCAGCGCCGCCCGGCGCTCCAGGTAGGCGCCGGCCACCTTCGCGAGCGGCGCGGCGTCCGCGCGCCACAGCTCGACCGCGGTGCGCTGGAGCAGGTGGCTGATCCAGCCGCTGTCCAGCCGCTGGCGGCCGAGCAGCCGGTCCACGGTGCTGCTGTCGCCGGTCAGCACGCCGACCCGCAGGTCGGGCCCGAACGCCTTGGCCATCGAGCGGACCACCGCCCAGTGCGACACGACCGGCCGCCGGTCCGGGCCGCAGCAGAGCGTGGCGAACGGCAGCTCGGTGATGCCGTGCCCATGGTCGTCCTCGATCAGCAGCACCTCCGGGTGCCGGGCGAGCAGCGCGCCCAGCTCGGCCGCCCGCTCGGCGGTCAGCGCGGCGCCGGTCGGGTTCTGCGCCCGGCTGGTGACGACCAGCGCCCGGGCGCCGCCGGCCAGCGCGGCGGCCAGCGCCTGCGGTCGCAGCCCCTGGTCGTCCAGCGGGACCGGAACGGCGCGCAGGCCGTGTGCCGGCAGCAGATCCAGCAGGCTGCCCCAGCCGGGGTCCTCCACCGCGACCGCGTCACCGGGGCGCAGGTGGACGGCGAGCAGCCGGTCGATCGCGTCCAGTGCGCCGGCGGTCACCGCGAACGCGCCCTCGGGCAAGCCGTCGAGCCGGAACCCGGTCTCGGCCAGCTCCTGCAGCTCGGGATCGGCGGCCTGGTGGCCGTAGAGCACGGGGGCCTGGTCCAGGACGACGGCCGCGGCCGCCACGGCGGGCGCGAGCGGCGGCAGCAGCGCCGGATCAGGGTTGCCGGCACCCAGGTTGCGGGTGCCCGCCGGCACGACGGGCCGGACCCGGTCGCGCTGGGTGGTGACCGGCCGCGGCCGGATCCGGCTGCCCCGGCGACCAGCCGTCTCGATCACGCCACGGTCCCGCAGCAGGCGGTACGCCGCGGCCACGGTGTTCGGGTTGACCCCGAGCTCCTCGGCGAGGTCGCGCAGCGGCGGCAGCGCCTGCCCTGGCTCCAGCCGGCCGATCGAGACCGCTTCCTCGACATCGGCTGCGATCTCCGTGGCACGGCGGCCCTGAATCCGATAATCTTCTAGCACAAAGAAGATTATGCACTAGTACATAGGGGGATGTCATGTCGGACGCCGCCACCGCGCACGGTCAGAGCAGCACCGGTCAGAGCAGCAGCAACGACAGCGACGAGAGCAGCTACTCGCGCACCGAGCGGACCACGCCGACCCGCTACCGGGACCGGGCCACCTGGGAGCGGGACGAGATCCACGCGATCCTGGACACCTCCTGGGTCTGCCACCTCGGCTTCGTCGCGAACGGCGCGCCGGTGGTACTGCCCACGATCTTCGCCCGGGTCGACGACCGGCTGTACATCCACGGTTCCACCGGAAGCCGCCCGCTGCGCGCCGCCGGCGCGGGCGCGAACGCGGCCGACGGCGGGGCCCCCGGCCTGCCGGTCTGCGTCACGGTGACCTCGGTGGACGGGCTCGTGCTCACCAAGTCGGCCTTCAACCACTCGGTCAACTTCCGCTCGGTCGTCGCGCACGGCATCGCCGAGCAGGTCACCGACCCCGAGGAGATGACGATCGCGCTCGACGCCCTGGTCGACCACGCGATCCCCGGCCGCTCGCAGGACTGCCGCCCGGCCAACGCCAAGGAGCTGGCCAAGACGGCGGTGATCCGCCTGGTGCTGGACGAGGTCTCGGCCAAGACCCGCGCCGACGGCGCGCACGACGACCCGCAGGACGACGACCTGCCGTACTGGTCCGGCGTCATCCCGATGTCCACCGTGTACGGCACGCCCCAGCCGCACCCGGGGACCGAGCGCGCACTGCCGGAGTACCTGGTCGGACTGCACGGCCGCGGCGCGTGACGCCCGTCCGCTCCTGAGACCGGGGTCTGACGACAGACCCCGGTCTCAGGAGCGGGACCGGACGGACATACCGGCTTCATTACGGGTAAGTCGGGCAATCAGCTGGTCTGATGGTCCGGATCGCGTCGCCGCACCCCCGGGAGCCCGCCCTGTCCAGGACCGCAAGCTCGCAACCCACCGCCGGCACCACCCCCCTGCGCCGCGTCGTCTTCATCTCGGCCGCGGCGGCGATGGGAGGCTTCCTCTTCGGCTACGACAGCGCGGTCATCAACGGCGCCGTCACCGGGATCCAGAAGCACTTCCAGGTCGGCGCCGGTGAGACCGCCTTCGTGGTCGCGATCGCGCTGCTCGGCTCGGCGGCCGGCGCCGTGGTGGCCGGCTGGCTCGCCGACCACCTCGGCCGGGTGCGGACCATGCTGCTCGCCGCCGTCCTCTTCGCGATCAGCGGCGTCGGCTCGATGTTCCCGCCCAGCATCCAGGTGCTGGCCACCTGGCGGGTGCTCGGCGGCATCGCGATCGGCATCGCCTCGGTGATCGCGCCCACCTACATCGCCGAGGTGGCTCCCCCGGCCTACCGGGGCCGGCTCGCCTCGTTCCAGCAGATGGCGATCGTGCTCGGCATCACCGTCTCCCAGCTGGCCAACTACGCGCTCAACAAGGCGGCCGGCGGCGAGTCCACCGGACACCTGGCCGGCATCCAGGCCTGGCAGTGGATGCTCGGCGTGGAGACCGTGCCGGCTCTGGTCTACGGCCTGATGGCGTTCGGCATCCCCGAGTCGCCGCGCCATCTGATCGCCACCGGGCGGGAGCAGGAGGCCCGCCGGGTGCTGCGCGAGGTCGAGGGTCCCGAGGTCGAGCTGGACGGCCGGGTCGCGGAGATCCGCGCGGTGCTGGACACCACGCACAAGCCCCGGCTGGCCGACCTGACCGGCGGCCGGTTCGGCCTGCTGCCGATCGTCTGGGTCGGCATCGGCGCCTCGGTCTTCCAGCAGTTCGTCGGCATCAACGTGATCTTCTACTACTCCTCGCTGCTCTGGCAGTCGGTCGGCATCAACGAGAGCAACTCGCTGCTGATCAGCCTCTCCACCTCGATCGTCAACGTGATCGGCACGGTGATCGCGATGACGCTGGTCGACCGGATCGGCCGCAAGCCGCTCGCGCTGGCCGGGTCGATCGGCATGGCGGCCGCGCTGGGGACCGCCGCCTGGGCGTTCTCCTACCGTTCGGGCACCGGGACCAGCGCGACGCTGCCCAGCCTCCAGGGCACGGTGGCCCTGGTCGCGGCGCACGTCTTCGTGCTCTGCTTCGCGTTCTCCTGGGGCGTGGTGGTCTGGGTGCTGCTCGGCGAGATGTTCCCGAACAGGATCCGCGCGCTCGCGCTCTCGGTCGCCGCCTCGGCGCAGTGGATCGCCAACTGGGCGATCACCGTGAGCTTCCCGGACCTCGCCGACTGGAACCTGTCGGCCACCTACGTGATCTACGCGTGCTTCGCGCTGCTCTCCATCCCGTTCGTGGTGTTCTGCATCAAGGAGACCCGGGGCAGGACGCTCGAGGACATGGGCTGAGCGACACGTGGATGACGGCTGGGGAAACTGAGGGACAGTACGCCGCGGACCCGCATACGATCGTGCCCGCGGAGCCCGGCCCCGGCTCCGTACCGCGGCTGAGCAGGAGATGCCCGATGGCCGACGCCTCGTCCGAAGGCGCGCAGCACGCCAGCGATGGCGCGCAGAACGTCAGCTTCCCGAGCAACGGAGGCGAGGCGCACGGCTACCTCAGGCTCCCGGACACCGGCCAGGGCCCCGGGCTGATCGTCATTCAGGAGTGGTGGGGTCTGACCACCCACATGACCGCGATGGTCGACCGGTTCGCCGCCGAGGGCTTCGTCGCGCTCGCCCCCGACCTGTACGGCGGCGCGGTCACGCACGACCGGGCCGAGGCCGCCGAACTGCTCCAGAAGCTCCCGGTGGAGGGCGCGGTGCGCGATCTGCGCGGCGCCGTGGACCACCTGCTCGGCCGGCCCGAGGTGATCGGCGACGCCGTCGCGGTGGTCGGCTTCTGCATGGGCGGCGGCTTCGCCCTGCGCCTCGCCGTCCAGGAGGGCGACCGGGTGGCGGCCGTCGTGCCGTTCTACGGGCTGCCGCGCGAACCCGACTACGACTACCTGGGCCTGACCGCCCACGTGCTCGGCCACTTCGCCGAGCACGACCACGGCCTGCCGGTCCCCACCGTGGACGAGGCGGCGATCCGGATCGGCGAGGCGACCGACCGCCGCCCCGAGATCCACTTCTACCCGGCCGGCCACGCGTTCATGAACGACGAGAACCCGAACGGCACGTACGACCAGTTGCAGTCCGCGATCGCCTGGCGGCGGACCCTCACCTTCCTGCGCGGACACCTGGGCTGACGGGCCGACGGCGGGCTTCCGCCGGCCGCCCGCCCGTCAACGCCGCAGCGCCGGGTACCCGGGCAGCGGCGGGACGTCCCACCCGGTGGCGAACTCCGCCAGCAGCAGCCGCACCGCCGCGCTGAACGCCGGGTGCCCGGCGAGCCCCGCCGCGCACTCCCAGCGGTGCCGCAGCACCTGGCGGCGGGTCGGCACCGGCCGCCGGGTGCGGTGCATCGGGCCGTCCTCGGAGACCGATCGCGGCAGCAGGCGCAGCGTGGCCTCCACCGTCCAGACCACCACCGCCTGCGCCATCCCCGCCTGCCACAGCTCCTCGTCCGCCAGTTCCGGGTACGGCGCGAGGAGTTCCGCCCGGAACGCCTGCTCCAGCCGCAGCGCCAGTTCGGCCGGCAACCGGTAGACGCACCAGCAGCTGGAGAACGGCATCCGGCAGTACGCGGCGGTCAGGAAGACCGACTGGAAGCAGGCCGCCTCGAAGTCGATCAGCCGCAGACCGTCGGCGGTGATCAGGTTGTTGTCGGGGCAGGTGTCCCCCGGAGTGAAGCCCGGGTAGCGCTCGCCGCCGGCCGTGCCGACCTCGGCGAGCTCCTCGGCCAGGCCCGGCGGCGCGGTCAGGCCGTGGCGGGCGAGCAGGTCGAGGAAGTCGGCGCTGTTCTCCAGCTGCCAGGGCTCGTCCGCCCAGCTCGGCAGGCCCTGGTCGTGCCGCTGCCACAGCCCGGTGAACTCGGCCTGCCGGAGCACCGAACCGGCGGCCAGCCGGCCCAGACCACGGGCCCAGTCCAGCAGGCCGCGCTCGGCGGCCTTCGGGTCGTCGGCGAGCAGCAGGTCGGCGAGCGTCGGCGCGGTGCCCAGGTCCGCCATCACCAGCAGCCGGCGTGCCGGGTCCGCCGCGAGCAGCTCGGGCCCGGCCACGCCGAGCGAGAGCCCGGCGGCCTCGCCGGAGTAGGCGCGCCCGGCCTCCGGATCGGCGCCGAACGCCTTGACGATCACGCTCCCGCCGTCGGCCGTGCGGCAGCGCAGCACGGTGCTGCGCGAGCTGCCGCCCAGGTCCACGGGAGCGGAGAGGCGTCGGCCCAGCAGCTCCTCGGCTGCGCGAATGATCTCGTTCACCGGGACATCCTGCCAGCTCGCACTTCACTGCCCGGCACCGCACCTCATATTCCCCGTATATCCCACTAAACGTGACATCTGATGACTCATCAGTCGCTCTTTACCCGCCCGTACCGTGGACAGCGGCCTGTGCCCGCGTCATAGTCGGGCGAATGCCGAACCGTACCGAGGCCCTGGCCCGCCGCTTCCCGTGGGCCGGGCGCAGCTACCTGATCCAGACCGGCGCGAGCGTGGTCAGCGGCCTCGGGAACGCGGGTGCGCCGATCGCCACCGCGTTCGCGGTGCTCCGCATCGGCGGCGGGGCGGCGGGGATCGGCTACGTCACCGGTGGACGACTGGCGGCGACCGTGCTCTTCCTGCTGATCGGCGGCGCGGTCGCGGACCGGCTGCCGCGGCACCTGGTGATGGTCGCGGCCAATCTGGGCAACGCGCTCTCCCAGGGCGTGCTGGCGGCGCTGGTGCTCTCCGGCTCGGCCCGGCTGTGGCAGCTGGTCCTGCTGTCGGCGGTCGGCGGGGTGGGGCAGGCGTTCTACGTGCCCGCGGCGGAGGGCGTGATCATGGCCTCGGTCCGGCAGCAGGACGCCGGCCAGGCGTTCGCGCTGTTCCGCACGGCGCTCAACTCCTCGCTGATCGGCGGCGCGGCGCTCGGCGGCGCACTGGTCGCGGCGGTCGGGCCCGGCTGGATGCTCGCCGTGGACGCGGGCTGCCTGGCGGCCGCGGGTGGCCTGCGGGCGCTGCTGCGAACAGCACCGAGCCCCGGACCGACAGCGGCGGGAGCTTCCGGCATGCTGGCCGAACTGCGCGAGGGCTGGCGGGAGTTCGCCTCGCGACGCTGGCTCTGGGCGCTGGTGCTGCAGTACGGCGTGGTGAACGCCGGCCTCACCGCGGCCGAGTCGGTGCTCGGCCCGATCGCCGCCGACCAGCGGCTCGGCGGCCCCGGGCCGTGGGGGCTGGCGAACGCCGCGATGGGCGCCGGGCTGGTGGCCGGCGGGCTGCTGATGGTGCGCTGGCAACCGCGCCGGCTGCTGCTGGCGGGCAACGCCGGCGTCCTGCTCTTCGCGGCGCCCGCCGCCGCGCTGGCCGCCGGCGCGTCACTGCCGGTGCTGGCCGGGGCGATGTTCGCGTCCGGGGTGGGCGGGACGGTGTACGGCGTCAGCTGGATGGTCGCGCTGCGGCAGGAGATCCCGGTGGCCAGCTTCTCCCGGGTGACCGCCTACGACTGGTGCGGCTCGGTCGCGCTCGCCCCCATCGGGACGGCGGCCGCCGCGCCGCTGGCCGGCGGGCTGGGGCTGAGCGGCGCGCTCTGGGCGTGCGCGGGGGTGATGACACTGCTCACGCTGCTGGTGCTGGGCGTCCCCGAGGTCCGGCGGCTGACCCGCGGAGCCGGCTCGACCGGCTCGACCGATTCGCCCGCCGCCGGCGCCACCACCACTCCGGCGGCCTTCGCCGCACCCGTCAGCTCCGCCTGACGTCGGCTCAGCGCACCGGCGAGCAGCAGCCCGTTGAGCGCGAGCAGGCCCGCGCCGAACAGGAACGGGCTCCGCAGGCCGAGGCTGTGCGCGAGCACTCCGGCCAGCAGCGCGCCGAGCGCCCCGCCGCCGTTCGCGACCATCTGGTAGGCCATGCCCACCCGGCCCATCAACTCGTCCGGCACCAGGCCCTGGCGCAGCGAGACCGCGACGATGCCGTACGCCATGGTCAGACCGCCGTAGCCGAAGGTGAAGCAACCCACCACCAGCCAGGAGGAGTTGAGCCCGGCTCCGGTCAGCATGCCGGCCGCGCCGGCCAGCGCGCCGACCAGCACCCACCGGGTGCCCAGCCGGGCCTCCAGCCGCGGCGCGGCCAGCGCGCCGAGCACTCCGCCGACCGCGAAGACCGCGCAGAGCGCGCCGTAGCCCTGCGCGCTCAGGTGCAGCACGTCGCGGGTGTAGAGCACGAGCAGCGCGATCACGCCGCCCAGCACCAGGTTGGTGGCCGCCGCCGACAGGCAGAGCCCGCGCACCAGGCGCTGCCGCCAGAGCCAGCGGACGCCCTCACCCGCCTCGCCGACGAGCCGGCGCACCCCACCGCCGTCCGCCCCGGGGCGCGGCTGCGCCTGCGCCTGCGGCTGCGGCTGCTCGGTGCGGGCCTGGGCGCCCGGGGCCGAGAGTCCGCCGCGGATCCCGAAGACCAGCAGGGCCGCCACCGCGAAGGAGAGCGCGTCCACCGCGAACGGCGCGGCCGCGGCCGCCGCGAAGAGCACGGTGCCGAGCGGTGCGCCGAGCAGCGAGTCGGTCACCAGCGCGCCGGCCTGCAACCGCCCGTTGGCCCGGGCCCGTTGCTGCGGCGGCACCAGGGACGGCACCGCGCCGACCCAGCCGGAGTTGTAGAAGGTCTGCCCGCAGCCGAGCAGGAAGCCGACCGCGGCGAGCAGCGGCACCGAGAGCGCGTGCGCGGCGACGGCGAGCGCGAAGCAGCCGACCAGGACGGTGCGCAGTGCGTCCACCGTCCAGAGCAGGCGGCGACGGTCCACCCGGTCGGCGAGCGCGCCGGCCGGCAGGCTCAGCAGCAGCCAGGGCAGTTGCTCGGCGGTGGCGACCAGCGCCAGGTCGCGCGGGTCGCCACTGATCCGGGCAGCGAGCAGCGGCAGCGCGACGAAGCGCATGCCGTCACCCAGGCTGGAGACCGTGACCGAAGTCCAGAGCAGATGGAACCTGCGTCCCAGCGGCGGGTGGGACGCTCCCCCAGTCGAAAACATGAACCAGACTCTGGTTCATGTTCAATGACCTGTCAAGATATCTCCGCAAGCACCCGAGAGGAGCCCCGTGCCCGACCCCGACCTCCCGCCCACCGACCCGCAGTCCACCGCGCCGGCCGCACAGCCGACGCCGCCCGTGCCGCCCACGCAGCCCGAGCCGCCTGCGCCCGCACCCGCCGGCGTGCTGCGCGCGCCGCAGCAGCAGCGCAGCCGGGAGAAGGTGGCCCGGATCCTTGCGGCGACCGCCCGCCTGCTGGAGGAGCGCCCCTACGACGAGGTCGGGACGAAGCTGATCGCCGCCGAGGCCGGGGTCTCCGTCGGGGTGCTCTACCGCTTCTTCCCCGACAAGCACGCGATCGTCACGGCACTGGCGGGCGACTGGCTGGACCAGTTCGTGCTGATCGCCCAGCGAGAGCTGACCGGCCCACTGCCGACCGACCCGCGCGAACTGGTCGCCCGCCTGCTGCACGAACACGCGCGGTTCCGGCGCGAACAGCCCGGCTTCCGCCGCCTCTGGTTCAACGGCCCACCGCTACCGGCGCTGCGCGAGCAGGACGAGGCGAACGACCGCAACCTGGCCGACCTGATCAGGCGGGTCCTGGTCGACGAGTACGGCTACCCCGACACGCCCCGGTTCGCCCTGCGCACCCGCCTCGCGGTGCAGGCCGGCGCGGGCCTGCTCAACGAGGCGTTCCGGGAGCGTCCGGACGGCGATCCGGAGATCCTCGCCGAGACCGAACTGCTCATGGAGAGCTGGCTACTGGGGCGGGCGGAGACTGCCCGGGGCTGAACTCGCCACCGTGGCACAACCTTCCGGGAGCTTCGACGGTCTGACAACCGAGAACCGCCATTCCGGAAGGGAGGGACGCTTTGCCAAGAACGTTCCCCTGCATCACTTTTGACAGTCCATCAGGTCCGGCCGAGCAGACCCCCGCACACTGCTGGCTGGTCGAGCTCGCCGGGGTGGACGGGCGCCGCTACGCGTACCGGGTCTACGCCTCGCACGGCGCGCTGCCCGGCGACCTGTTCTGGTCGGCGCTGCACCACCACGACGAGGGACCACTGCCGCGTGCCTTCGACCTCTTCGACACGGCACTGATCCGCCCGCTGGACTGAGCCCTCCCGCCCCGCGGAGCTGCCACCCCCGCCATCACGATGCCCCGCCATGCGCTGCCCTGCCCAGCTCCCCCTGCCTGCGCGCGCCACGCCCGAAGCGCGGCGGCAGCAAGGATCGCTGCCGCCGCGCCGACTACACGGGGGGGGTCAGACGTAGGCGCAGACCACGAAGACGCTGATGCCCACCGAGTCGTGACCCGGCTGGTGGCCGATGCCGATCCAGCCGTTGCCGTCATCGGTCGGGAAACTGCCGTTCAGGACCGACTCCTCGCCCCGTGCTTCGGCACCGCCGCCGAGGGCCTTCTTGCCGTTCGGACAGTAGACGTAGCGGCGCTCGAAGTTGCCCACGTTGGCATTCTCGAGCCTGACGATCTGGTACCCCTCCACCGCCTGACTGGCCGCCGGCCGGCCCTGGTGCGCGGGATTGGTGTCGGTGGCATCGGCCTGCACGGCCCACCCCACGCTCGCGGCCACCGTCATCGCCATCGCACAGGCGCCCAGCACGAGCTTGCTTCGCGTCATCTGCGTCGTCTCCTTACCGAGTTGCGGCGAGCCCTCGTCCCGGGTCTCGCTCCACCGGGAGCATCGGCTGCCGACCGCAGTGGAGTTGAGCTAAACCCCACTTTCGATTGAACACGAAGCATCCACCCCGAGCAGGGCCTCCCCGGAAAGTCGGGCCGGCCGATTCCCGCTGACGCTCCGCACCGGGCGCCTGAATCGACCTCCAAGTGGCCGCCGGCCCGGGCGAGTCCCAGAGCCCGCTCCATCGGCGATCGCCGGCCGGTGGATCCGGGCCGAGGACCTCCGAACTCGGCATCCGACAGGCTAGATTCAGGGATCACTCGCCGGCCCGCGCCGGCGGGGTGGCAGCGGCGGGCCGACCTCTCGCCGTGATCGATGAAGCCGGCACACCGGAGGCACCATGAAGATCCGACACGACGACCCCGAGCCGCTGGACCACGAGCCGCTCCTGCTCGGCGAGGGGCCGAGCTGGGATGCCGAGAGCGCCACGCTGAGTCTGGTCGACATCGCCGGGCGGGCGCTGCTGATCGTCACCGACCAGGGCACGACCCGGATTCCGATGGCCGACGACATCGGCTGCGCCGTGCCGTGGCGCACCGACCGGTGGCTCGCCGCGGTCGGCACCGAGCTGCTCGCCGTGAGCCGGGACGGCAGCGTCGGCGAGGTCGCGAAGCTGCCCGCCGATCCGGCCACCCACCGCGCCAACGACGGCAAGTGCGATCCGGCGGGCCGCCTCTGGGTGGGCGTCATGGCCCGCGACGCCGCACCAGGAGCCGGCATGCTGTGCGTGGCGCGCGAGCACGGGCAGGTGGAGACCGTGCTGACCGGTCTGACCATCCCCAACGGGCTCGGCTGGTCGCCGGACGGCACCGTCATGTACGTCACCGACACCATGCCCGGCACCATCACCGCCTACGCCTTCGACCCCGCAAACGGCAAACTCGGGGAGGGACGGACGCTGATCACCATCGACCCCCGCCTCGGTGGCCCCGACGGGCTGACCGTGGATGCCGAGGGCCACCTCTGGACTGCGCTGTGGGACGGCGGCGCGGTGCTGCGCTTCGCCCCCGACGGCGCCCTGGTGGGCGTACTGGAGCTCCCGGTGGCGCGGTTGACCAGTTGCTGCTTCGCCGGCCCGGACCTGACCGAGCTGATCGTCACCACCGCCTCCGTCGGCCTCGACCAGGAGGCGCTGCGCCACTACCCGGCCTCCGGGTCGACCTACCGCATCCGCACCGGGATCCGCGGCCTGCCCGCGTCTCGCCTGGCCGACAGCTGACGCCTGCTCACCGAGCGCTCTGGGAGAGGGAGGCTTCGAACGCCCATGGCCGCCATCCGCCGCTACCGTCCCGCGGACCGGGACGCCGTCTTCGACATCTGCATGCGCACCGCCGAAGCCGGCGGTGACGCCCGCGGCGTCTACCGTGACCAGCAGCTGCTGCCGAACATCTTCGCCGCGCCGTACACGGTCCTCGAACCGGAGCTGGCCTTCGTCCTCGACGACGGGGCCGGACCGGTGGGCTACGTGCTGGGCACCCGCGACACCGCGCGTTTCGTCCGCGACTTCCGCGAGAAGTGGCTGCCCGCGGTCGCCGCCCGGCATCCGCTGCCGGCCGGCGAACCCGGCACGCCCGACGAGGTGATGACGGCGCTGCTGCACCGGCCGGAACGCATGCTCGTTCCCGAACTCGCGGACTACCCGGCCCACCTGCACATCGACCTGCTGCCCGACCACCAGGGACGGGGCTACGGCCGCGCCTTGCTGACCACGCTGTTCGCCGCCCTCGGCGAGGCCGGAGCGGCGCGGGTCCACCTGGGCATGGTCACCGCGAACACGGCCGCCCGCGGCTTCTACGACCGGATGGGTTTCCACGAGATACCGGTCGCCGATCCGGGCGTCCTCACCTACCTCGGCCGGTCCACGAGCCGACCGGAGGACAGGCTCTAGCCACTCCTGCTCCGGACCCAGCCGGCTCGGCTCCAGGGGGTCAACTCCACGGCGGGGTCAGGCCGATTCCCGGACCATCAGGCGACACGGCACCGTGTGGATACCGGGGTCCGGCCGGGCGTCGATCGCCTCCAGCAGCCGCAGGGCCGCGATGCGGCCGATCTCGACCAGGTCGACGTCGACGGTGGTCAGCGGTGGGCGGCTGGCGAGCGCCATGGTGTCCCAGTTGTCGTAGCCGATCACGGCGACGTCCTCCGGCACGCGGACGCCGCGCTCGCGCAGAGCGTCCGTGACGCCCCGGGCGATCTGGTCGTTGCCGCAGAAGAAGGCATCGGTGTCCGGGGCGGAACGCAGCACCGAGTCGGCGGCCCGGCGCCCCCATGCCTCGCTCCAGTCGCCGCAGTGCACGCGGCCGGTCGCCAGGGAGAGCGACGCTTCGCCCAGCAGCGCCTCGGTGTGGCGGGCGCGGTCGTGCGCTGCCGCATGGTGGGCCGGCCCGGTCACGTGCGCGATGCGGGTGCGCCCGATGCCCAGCAGGTGTTCGATCGCCAGGCGGCAGCCGCCCTTCTCGTCGCTGACCACCGAGATGTCGCCGGGGCCGGTGGACGGGGAGAGGGCGTAGACGACCGGTACGTCCTGCACGTCTTCGAGTGGTGGCCTCGGGTCGGTGCGGCGGCCGGTGACGATGATGCCGTCCACCCGGCGGTCCATCAGGTTCCGCAGGTGATGCTGCTCCCGGATGGCGTCCCCTCGGGTGTCGCAGAGGAGCACCGATATCCGGCCCGCCCCCAGCGCGTCCTCCGCACCGAGCAGGACCGGCGTGCTGAACCGGCCGATGCCGTCCGTGGTCATCAGACCCACCGTCCAGCTGCGGCCGCTGTGCAGGCTCTGCGCCTGCTGATTCGGGCGGAAGTCCAGCGCCTGAACCGCGGCCATCACCCGCTGCCGCGTCTCGGGGCGCATCCGGCCGCTGCCGCTGAGCGCCTTCGACGCCGTACCGACGCTCACCCCGGCCAGCGCGGCGACGTCCGCGAGCCTCGCTCTCGTCCCGACGGCCGGCCGGACATTCTCGGACACGGGAAACCCTTTTCTCAGTTTCGATGGCGGGCCTCATGATGCCACAACAGTGCTGCACTGGCGAGTGGTTGCAGGCCAAAAGGCTTCTACGTCAGCACTCTTGACGCCCCGTATGGTTCCGCCTACGTTTCCGGCTGGAAAACGTTTGCGCATCTGTCGTCGCGGCCGCTTCCCGTCTGCGTTGTTCGCCCTGCGCCACCCGGCGTCGATCCTGGGAGAATCATGTCCCGCAGCACCTCCACCCCCGCCACGCCCGGTCCGGTCCGGCTCAGCCCCCAGGCCCGCACCGCGCAGCGGCCGACCGCCGATCCGGTCGTGAGCGGGGGCTTCTGGTACGACCGACGCCGGACGGTCGCCCGCGTGGCCATCCCCCAGGGCCCCGGCCTGCTCGAGTCGGCCGGCAATCTCCACGACCTGCGGCTGGCGGCCGGCACCGCCGACGGGCCGTTCCGCGGCGCCTACCCCTTCATGGACTCCGACATCTACAAGTGGCTCGAGGCCGCCTCCTGGCAGCTCGGCCAGGCCCCTGACGGCGAGCGCGATGCCGCCGCGCAGGCATCCCTGGCCGAGCACGTGGAGAAGATCATCGCCCTGGTGGCGGACGCGCAGCAGCCGGACGGCTACCTCAACAGCTGGTTCCAGTCCGGGAAGGGCGACGGTCCGTATCTGGACCTGCGCTGGGGCCACGAGCTCTACTGTGCCGGTCACTTGATCCAGGCGGCCGTCGCCCACCACCGGGCCACGGGCGACGACGGCCTGCTCCGGGTGGCCCGCCGGTTCGCCGACCACATCGACGCCACCTTCGGCACCCCGGACAGCGGGAAGCCCGTCGACGGCATCGACGGCCACCCCGAGGTGGAGACCGCCCTCGTCGAGCTGTACCGGGAGACCGGTGAGCGGCGCTACCTGGACCTGGCCGGGTACTTCGTGGACCGCTTCGGCCACGGGCGACTCGGCGGCGAGAAGTACTGCCTGGACCGGGTCCCACTGCGCCTGGCGGACACCGTGGAGGGCCACGCCGTCCGCCAGCTCTACCTGCTGGCGGCGGCCGCAGACCTGGCCGCCGAGACGGGAGACGACGAACTGGGCGCCGCCGCAGCCAGGTTGTGGCACGCCATGGTCGCCACCAAGACCCACCTGACCGGCGGCGTCGGCGCCCACCATGACGAGGAGGACTTCGGCGACCCCTACGAGCTGCCCAACGAGCGGGCCTACTGCGAAACCTGCGCCGCCGTCGCCTCCATCCAGTTCAGCTGGCGCATGGCCTTGTTGACGGGTCAGGCCCGCTACAGCGACCTGATCGAGCGGACCCTCTTCAACGGCTTCCTGGCGGGCATGTCGCTGGACGGGCAGCGCTGGCTGTACGTCAACCCGCTGCAGGTGCGCGACGGCCACACCGACACGGGCGACGACCAGTCGGCCCGCCGTACCCGCTGGTTCCGCTGCGCCTGCTGCCCGCCGAACGTCATGCGGCTGCTGGCCGGCCTCGAGCACTACGTGTCCGCGTCCGACGGGTCCGGCCTTCACCTGCACCAGTACGTCTCGGGACGCTACCGCGGCGAGACGGATCGAGGGCTGCCCATTTTTGTGAGCGTTAACACGGACTACCCGTGGCAGGGCCGCATCACCGTGACCGTCGAGGAGAGTCCGGAGGCGCCCTGGACGCTGTCGCTGCGCATACCGCAGTGGTGCCGCGACTACACGGTCAGCATCGACGGGGTCCCCGCCCGCGCCCCGGACAAGGTGGACGCGGGCGCGGACGAGGCGGACGCGGCCGAGGCGGGCGCACAGGACGGCTGGCTGCGGGTGGAGCGCGTCTGGACCGCGGGGGACGCGCTCGTGCTGGACCTGGACCTGCCGGTGCGCCTGGTCGAGGCCGACCCGCGGGTGGACGCCGTCCGCGGCTGCGTCGCGATCGAACGCGGCCCGCTGGTCTACTGCATCGAGCAGGTGGACCACCCGGGTGGCGGGCTGGACCACGTCCTCCTCGACACCAGCCGCCCACTGTCCGCCAAGGACCGCCCCGACCTGCTCGGCGGTGTCGTCACGGTGGTCGGCGCGGGTTACCGGCGCCGCCTCGCCCCGACCGGCTGGTGGCCCTACCAGGACCGCACGGACGCGGCGGGCGCGCAGGGGGCGCAGGGGGCGGAGAGCGCGGCGGAAGCGGATGGCGCAGCGGAAGCGGATGGCGCGGACCCCGCATCACCCGTCGGCACGGGCGAACCGCTGGAGCTCACCGCCGTCCCGTACTACGCCTGGGCCAACCGGGAGGACGGCAGCATGCGCGTCTGGCTTCCCACCGGCTGACTCTCCCCCGCTCAGGACGCGCCCCCGCCTCCGCAGCCTCCCCACCACGGCGTCCCCACCCCCCGAATGAGGTCATCCCCATGAGACAGACCCGGCGCACCGCGATCGCGGCTGCCCTCCTCACCGTCACCGCGCTCGCCTCCGCCACCGCCTGTTCCGGGGGCTCCACCGCCCAGGGGTCCTCCGCCGACACGGGCACCTTCACCTTCTGGGACCCGTACCCGCAGTTCGACGCCGCCTCCGACTGGGGCAAGCGCGTCGCCTCCTGCGGCACCCAGGCCGGCGTCACCGTCAAGCGCACCGCCCTGGACACCACCGACCTCGGCAACAAGGCCCTGCTCGCCGCCCAGCAAGGCGATTCGCCCGACGTCATGCTGGTGGACAACCCCGTGGTCTCCACGCTGGTCGAGGCCGGGATCCTCAACAAGATGAGCGACCTGGGCGTGGACACCTCGTCCGTCCAGCAGAACGTCATCGGTGCGGGCGCCATCGACGGCGCCGCCTACGGGCTCCCGATCGGTGCGAACACACTGGCCCTCTACTACAACAAGTCGGTCCTGGACGCCGCCGGCGTCGACCCCGCCTCCGTCACGAACTGGGATTCCCTCAACGCCGCGCTGGCCAAGGTCAAGGCGGCCGGCAAGAAGGGCATCACCTTCTCCGCGATCGGCACGGAGGAGGGCAGCTTCCAGTTCCTGCCCTGGTTCTGGGGCGCCGGCGGTGACCTCACCCACCTCAACGACGCCAAGGGCGTGGCTGCCCTCTCGCTGTGGAAGGGCTGGGTCGCCGACGGCTACGCGCCCAACGACGTGCTCAGCAACACCCAGACCACCAGCTGGCAGGAGTTCGCCACCGGCCAGTACGCCTTCGGCGAGAACGGCACCTGGCAGCTGGCCAACGCGGCGAAGGCCGGTTTCCCCTACGGCGTCGTCACCATCCCCGCCAAGGACGGCGGACCGGCCCCCGCCCCCACCGGCGGGGAGTTCGTCACCGTTCCGGTGCAGAAGGACACCGCCCGCTACGCCGTCAGCAAGCAGATCGTCTCCTGCCTGACCGACTCGGCCAACCTGCTCGGCACCGACACCACGCTGTCCTACATCGCTCCGACCCAGGCCGTGCAGGCCCAGCAGACCCAGGCCAACCCCGCCCTCACACCGTGGGTGAGCGCCGTGGCCGCCGCCCGGGGCCGGACCAGCAACGGCCTCGGCTCCAAGTACCCGGTCATCTCGCAGCAGATGTGGACGGCCGTGCAGGGCGCCCTGTCCGGAGGCCAGGGCGCGCAGGCGGCCCTCGACGCCGCGCAGAACGCCGCCGCGAACCACCAGGGCTAGGCCGTGTCTCATAATTCCCGTCGGGCGCGCGACGCCGGGCATCCCGCCTGGACGCACCGGCGAAACGCCCAAGTACGACCCAGTACGAGGACGCTTCGCCGGCACGCCCAGCCGGGCGCCCAACGCCGCGCGCTGATCCGACGCGAATTATGAGACACGGCCTAGGGCCTGTCCGGCGGACCCTTCAAGGAGCTTCCATGACTCTCGTCCGAGCCGACCGACCACGGCGGTCACCGGCGGCGTCCGGGGCGACCCACCGAACCCGCGACGCGCGGGCCGCTGCCCGGCGCCGGAGCCGGCGCACCCAGCTCACCGCGTGGGCCTTCGTCACCCCGCTGGTCGCCTACCTCGCCGCCTTCTACCTCTATCCCCTCTACCGGAACCTTGATCTGAGCCTGCGTCACTACACAGTGCGCTCGTTCGTCGCCGGCAACGCCCCGTTCTCGGGGTGGGCCAACTTCTCCCAGGTCCTGCACGACCCGACCTTCTGGCCCGCGCTGACCAACACCGCGATCTTCACCCTGGTGTCGATCGCGTTCCAGTACGCGATCGGCCTGGCGCTGGCCGTGTTCTTCAGCCGGCGCTTCCGGCTGGCCGGCATCCTGCGGGCACTCTTCCTCATCCCCTGGCTGCTACCGCTGATCGTCTCCTCGTCGACCTGGTCCTGGATGCTCAACAGCGAGTCCGGCATCGTCAACCACGCCCTGCATCTGGTGGGGATCGCCCCCGTCGACTGGCTCACCTCTCCGCACTGGGCCCTGACCTCGGTCATCATCGCCAACATCTGGATCGGCATCCCGTTCAACCTGGTCATCCTCTACAGCGGCCTGCAGAACATCCCCGCCGAGCTGTACGAGGCGGCGTCCCTCGACGGCGCCGGCGCCTGGCAGCAGTTCCGCCGCATCACCTTCCCGCTGCTGCGGCCGGTCTCCGCGATCACCCTGTTGCTGGGCCTCGTCTACACCCTCAAGGTCTTCGACCTGATCTGGATCATGACCAGAGGGGGCCCCGGCAACTCGTCCTCCACCCTCGCGACCTGGTCCTACAAGCTCGGATTCGGCACTCTGCTGCCCCAGTTCGGCCCCGGAGCAGCGGTCGGGAACATCCTCATCCTCATCGCCCTGCTCTTCGGCCTGCTCTACATCCGCGTCCAGAGGAGGCAAGACGCATGACCCGTCCCCGCTCCGGCCGTTCACTTCGCACGACCGTGATCGGCGTCATCCTCACCGCGCTCATGCTGTTCCCGGTGTACTGGATGATCAACGTCTCCCTCACCCCCCAGCAGGACATGCGCAAGTCCCCGCCGGATCTCTTCCCGCTCCACCCCACGTTCACCGGGTACCAGGCGGTCCTGCACGATCAGCTGCCGTACCTCGCGACCAGCCTCCTCATCGGCGTCGGCACCGTCATCGTGACGCTCGTGCTCTCCGCACCCGCCGCCTACGCCCTGGCCAAACTGCGCCCCAGGGGCAGCGGTTTCCTGGGGATCTCGCTGCTGATCGCCCAGATGGTCCCGGGCATCGTCATGGCGATGGGCTTCTACGGCATCTTCCTCAACCTCGGCCTCATGCACACCTGGTGGGGACTGGTCATCGCCGACTCCACCCTCGCCGTGCCGTTCGGCGTGATGATCTTCACGGCGTTCATGTCGGGCATCCCCGACGAGCTCACCGCGGCGGCCACCATCGACGGCGCGGGCGCCTGGCGCACCTTCTGGTCCGTCGTGCTGCCCGTCAGCCGCAACGCGGTGGTCACCGTGTCGCTGTTCAGCTTCCTGTGGGCCTGGTCGGACTTCGTCTTCGCCAACACCCTCGACAGCGGCGGCGACCTCCAGCCGATCACCCTCGGCATCTACCGCTACATCGGCAACAACAACCAGGAGTGGAACTCGATCATGGCCACCGCCGTCGTCGCCTCCATCCCGGCCGCCGTCCTGCTCGTCCTCGCCCAGCGCTACGTCGCCGCCGGCGTCACGGCCGGCGCCGTCAAGGACTGACCCGGTCCCCTCTCCACCCCCGCTTTCCACCCCCCACTCTCCACCCGCCACTCTCCACCCCCCCAGTCAGGAGAGCCCACCCCATGCAGACAACCCCAACGCCCCGCCGGCGGCAGCCGCTGCCCCGCGCCGCCGCCATCGGCGCCGCGACCCTGGCGATCGTCGCCGGAGGCTTCGGCGGCGCCCCCGCCCAGGCCGCCCCGACCTCCGCCACCACCCTGGTCGTCAACGCCAACCAGATCCTGCGGTCCGTCACCCACGTGGCCAGCGGCGGCCTCTACGGCCTGGCGACCGCCACCACTCCGACCGACAGCCTGGTCGAGCCGCTGCACCCGAACACCTTCGTCCAGATGGCCCCCGGCGGCAAGCAGCTGCCCAACGGCGAACCCGCCCCCGCCGGCGACGCCCTGGTGGTCGCCCCCGAGGCGGCCAGGGCCGGGGCCAAGGTCGTCGTCCGGATGTCCGACTGGTACCCCAACTTTCCTTACAAGTGGGTCAGTTGGACCGACTGGCTGTCCGCCGTCGACACCCAGGTCGCCTCCGTCAAGGCCTCCGGTGCCACCGACATCAGTGCCTACGAGCTGTGGAACGAGCCGGACTGGACCTGGGACACCGCCAACGCCGGTGCCTTCGACGCCGGTTGGGCCAGGACCTACCAGGAGGTCCGCGCCAGGGGCGCCAACACCCCCATCCAGGGCCCGAGTTACTCGTACTACAACAACAGCCGGATGAGCACCTTCCTCACCGACGCCAAGGCCAGCGGCACCGTCCCCGACATCGTCTCCTGGCACGAGCTCGGGGGAAGCCAGAACATCGCCGCGGACGTCGCCGCGTACCGGTCCCTGGAGAGCAGCCTGGGCATCAGCCCGCGGCCGATCGCCATCGAGGAGTACGGCACCACCAGCGAGGTCGGCGTGCCCGGCCCCCTGACGGGCTACATCGCCAAGTTCGAGCGAGCCGGGATCCACGACGCCGAACTCGCCTTCTGGAACCACTACGGCACCCTCGGCGACACCCTGGTCGACACCGGCGGCTCACCCAACAGCGCCTACTGGCTCTACAAGTGGTACGGCGACATGTCCGGCAACATGCTCACCACCACACCCCCGGCGCAGACCGGCATCGACGGCGCCGCCTCGCTCAACACCGCGGGCACCCAGATCAGCGTGCTCTTCGGCGGCGGCGCCGGCTCCTCGGCCGTCACCGTCAACGGTCTCGGCTCGCTGGCAGCCTTCGGCAGCACCGTGCACGTCAAGCTGGAGTACACCCCCTCCCTCGGCCGCACCACCGCCGCCGCCCCGCCGATCACCATCTCCGAGAGCGACTACCCGGTCCAGAACGGCTCCGTCACCGTGCCGGTCACCACCAACGCCACCGACGGCTACCACCTGGTCGTCACCCCCAGCGGCAGCTCCACCTCGCTCGCCGGGCGCTACCAGATCACCAACGCCAACAGCGGCCTGGCCCTGGACACCCAGAACGCCGGCACCGCACAGGGCACCTCGGTCGTCCAGGCCACCCGGACCACCGGCACCGACCAGAACTGGACCCTGGTGTCCGCCGGTTCCGACCTCTACAAGATCATCAACCAGAAGAGCGGCCTGGCGCTGGGCATCACCCAGGAGAGCACCAGTGACGGCGGCACCGCGCTGATCTGGGGCGACAACGGCACTCCTGATCACCTGTGGCAGGTGATCCCCGCCGGCGGCGGCCAGTACAAGATCGCCAACCACAACAGCGGCCTGCTCCTCGGCGTCGCCAACGAGAGCACCGCCTCCGGGGCCCAGGTCCTCCAGTGGGACGACAACGGCACCCCCGACCACCTGTGGACCCTCACCCCCCGCTGAATCGCGCGGCCCACCAAGGGGTTCCGGTGAACACTGCCATGCATCAGCCTCCGGACAGACGCCCCTGACGGACCGTCCGACATGCGACCCCGCCACCGACCGCCTACGGTGCGTCAGTGAGGGGGCGTCCAACCCGAGAGGTGAAAATCCATGGCAGGGAAGTTCGAGCTCTACACCGACGAGAGCGGTATGCACCGGTTCCGGCTCAAGGCCAGCAACGGTGCGATCGTGGTGATCGGCGACGCGCACGAGACCAAGGAATCGCTGCTCAAGAACATCGAGTCGCTCCGCAAGATCGCGCCGTACGCCGAGGTCCGCGAGGCGGCCGCGAGTCAGGCGTAGGGCCCGGCGGTGGTGGGGCGTGGCGGCGCGCCACGCCCCACCGCCTGCTGTTTGCAGTCCAGTGAGGGCGAAGTGGCCCTGCCGGGCGGGTAGGGGCTGCGTCTAAGCTCGGGGAATGCGCATCTCGATCATCGACGCCTTCACCGACCGCCCGTTCTCCGGCAACCCTGCCGCGGTCTGCCTGCTGCCGGCCGGCGACTGGCCGGACGAGCGATGGATGCGCCAGGTGGCCCGGGAGTTGAACCTCTCCGAGACCGCGTTCGTCCGCCCGCTCACCGAAGGCCCCGGGAGCGCTGGCAGCCCTGGCAGCCCCGGGAGCTCGGAGCAGACCGGTGCCGACTACGCGCTGCGCTGGTTCACCCCGATGACCGAGGTCTCGCTCTGCGGCCACGGCACGCTCGCCGCGACCCACGCGCTGCGTGCGCAGGGTCTGGCGAGCGAGCACCCGGTCCGGTTCGACTCGCTGAGCGGCGTGCTGACCGCCACCCCGCAGCAGGACGGCACGATCAGCCTGGACTTCCCGGCCGCGCGGCTGGAGCCTGCCGAGATCCCCGCGGAGCTGGCCCAGGCCCTCGGCACCGAGGTGCTCGGCTGCCGGACCACCGGCCCGCTGGACATCCTGGTCGCCGAGCTGCGCAGCGAGCACTCGGTGCGCGGGCTGGCGCCGGACCTGGCCGCGATCACCCGTCAGCCGGCCCGCGGCGTGGTGGTCACCGCGCTCGCCGAGCACCCGGCGGACGGCTACGACTTCGTCTCGCGCTACTTCGCCCCGGCGGCAGGCGTCGCCGAGGACCCGGTGACCGGCAGCGCGCACACCGCGCTCGCGCCGTTCTGGGCCGAGCGGCTGGGCCGCACCGAGCTGACGGGCTACCAGGCCTCGATCCGCGGCGGCCTGGTCCACTGCGAGCTGCGCGCGGACCGGGTGCTGCTCTCCGGCCGGGCGGTCACCGTGCTGGACGGCGCGCTCACCCCGTCGGCAGCCAGCTGACGTGCCCGGCGAGTAGCGCGTACCCGACGAAGGCGACCGTGTCGATCAGCGAGTGCGCCGCCACCAGCGGCATCACCCGGCCCCAGCGCCGGTACAGCAGCACGAACACCGCGCCCATCACCATGTTGCCGATCAGCCCGCCGACCCCCTGGTAGAGGTGGTAGGAGCCGCGCACCACCGAGCTGGCGGCCAGCACCGCCCAGGGGCCCCAGCCGCGCTGGTCGAGCCGGCGGACCAGGTAGCCGAGCACCACCACCTCCTCCAGCACCGCGTTCTGGCAGGCGGAGAGGATCAGCACCGGGATCCGCCACCAGACGTCGGGCAGCCCGGAGGGCACCACCGTGAGGTTGAATCCGGCCGCCCGTGAACCGAAGTAGAGCGCCAGGCCGGTGCCGCCGATCACCGCCGCGACGGCCGCGCCGCGGCCCAGGTCGCCGGCCTTGCGGCGCAGGTCGAAGCCGAGCACCCGCAGCGAGCTGCCCTCGCGCACCAGCAGGTAGCCGACCAGCACCACCGGCATCAGGCCGCGGCCGATGTAGTAGAGCTGCCAGGCCAGGTCGATCCACGGCCGGCCGGGCGCAGCGGAGGCGTTGAGCGAGGCGGTCTGCTGGGAGAGCGCGACGTTCTGGGTGAGCGAGTCGGCGAAGCTGATCAGCGCGCTGATCCCGCTCGCGCCGAGCGAGAGACCGAGCACGATGAGCAGCTCCGCGCCGAGCAGCCGGCGCCCGCGATCGCCGGGCGGCAGGGCGTGATCGGGCTGCGTGGGGGGTGCCATCGTCATGGCGGATCATCTTGTCACACCACGATGAGCCCACCATGAACGCAACGGCGCCGGCTCACCAGCTCACCAGCTCACCAGCTCACCAGCTCAGGCTCACCCCACCGGCCAGGTGTGCACCGGCTCGCCCGCCCGCATCAGCTCCATGTACCGCCGGGTCATCGCGGCCAGCGCGGCCCCCCGGTCCATCCCGTACCGCTCGCGCAGCTGGTGCACGGTCGCCGCCTGCCACGCCGCGCCGTTGGTCCGGCGCAGGCAGCGCTGCTCGATGATCCCCAGGTAGCGGTCCCGGTCGGCGGGCTGCACGCCCCACTCGTCCAGCCCCTGGTGGGCCAGCGGCAGCAGTTCGCCGAGCACCAGGTCGACCACCGGCACCTCGGCCGGCCCGCCCTTGGCCCCCCGCCCCTGGCGCGGCCAGTGCACGGCGGCGTCGATGCCGTAGCGCGCGGCGGTCTGGAAGTTCCGGTCGGCCAGGTCGAACGGCAGCTTCGTCCAGATCGGTCGCGGCTGCTCGGCGAGCGCCCGGACCAGGCCGTAGTAGAACGCGGCGTTCGCCAGCGTGTCGGCGACCGTCGGGCCGGCCGGCAGGCAGCGGTTCTCCACCCGCAGGTGCGGCACGCCGTCCGCGACGTCGTAGACCGGGCGGTTCCAGCGGTAGATGGTGCCGTTGTGCAGCCGCATCTCGCCGAGTCGCGGCACCCCGCCGGAGGCGAGCACCTTGGCCGGGTCCTCGTCGTCGCAGATCGGCAGCAGCGCGGGGAAGTAGCGCAGGTTCTCGGCGAACAGGTCGAGCGCGCTGTCCACCCAGCGCTCCCCGAACCAGGTGATGGGGCGCACTCCCTGGGCCTTGAGCTCCGCCGAACGGGTGTCACAGGCCTGCTGGAAGAGCACCGGGCGGGTCTCCCGCCACAGCTCGCGGCCGAACAGGAACGGCGAGTTGGCGCCGAGCGCCACCTGGACGGCGGAGATCGCCTGGGCGGCGTTCCAGACCGGTGCGAACCGGTCGGGGGTGACCTGCAGGTGCAGTTGGAGCGAGGTCGCGGCGGCCTCGGCCACCATCGTCACCGACTCCAGCACCAGGTGCTCGACACCCTCGATGTCCAGCGCGATGTCCTCGCCGCGGGCGGCCATGATCTGGTCGCTGAGCAGGCTGTACCGGTTGTTGTGGGACATCGAGTCCAGCCCGGTGTGCTCCAGCCCGAGCGTCGGCAGCACCCCGACCATGATGATCCGGGCACCCGCCTCGGCGGCCCGCCGGTCGGCGTAGCGCAATCCGGTGTCGATCTCCTCGCGCAGCTCCTCGAAGACGTGCCCGCTGAGCCGGTGCGGCGCGATGTTGACCTCGATGTTGAACTGCCCGAGCTCGGTCTGGAAGTCGGCGGAGCCGATCGCCGCGAGCACCTGCTCGTTGCGCATCAGCGGCTGCCCCTGCTCGTCCGCCAGGTTGAGCTCTATCTCCAGACCCAGGACGGCCCTCGGGCGGTCGAAGCGGTTCTCCCGCAGCATCCGGTCGAGTGCCTCCTGACAGGCCTGCAGCTTGAGCCGGTACTGCTGTCGGTCCGCCAGGTCCGCCCGGGTCGCGATGACCTTCTCGCCCATGGATGCCCCCCTCAGGCCGGTGCCGCCGTGCCAAGCATCATGCCCATCCCCAAGATCGATACCCAGGCATCCGCGGCCCGCTGCAGCCATCACCGCGCAACGGCTAATACCTTGCAGTACAAGGGAACTGACGGTTTCTCACCCAAATTACGACTTGCCGAGAACGACGGAAGGTGATAGACATGTCACCCTGCGCACTTGTTCGAGAGGCTCCGTGCTGCCTGCTGCCCGCCAGGGCGGCTGCCCGCTTGTCGCGGAGTCCACTCGCGCGCGCCCAGCCACGCGATCACGCCCAACCGGACCCGGCCCTTCGCGCCACGCCGGTATGCCGCCTTCGCACGCCGATCTCGCACGGAGAGGCGACCCGCCATGACCTTGCAAACGCCCCAGCCGCCGCCCAGCGCGCTGCGCGCCGTACTGGCCGCACTGACCTCGGAGTCCGCGCTGCGGCAGTCCGGGGCCGCCACGCTGCGCAGTCCCACCGGCCCGCTACTGCCGTCCCATCCCCTGGCCGTGCACCAGCTGCCACCCGGGACGACGACGGTGCGCCAACTGGCCGCGGCACCCAGGACGGGCTGGCGCTTCCTGATCAAGAGCGGCGGCCAGGTACTGGCGGCCGCCGAGGTGGTGCGCTCCTCGGAGGGCCACTCCTTCGCGCACTTCGCGACCGGGCCGTACCTGGACTCCACCGTGCAGACGCTCGCCCAGGCCTGGCAGCTCGCCCAACCGCTGCCGACGGCCCATCAGGCGCGGCTGCTGTCGATGCCGGGCCACTACGCGACGGCGCTGTGGCTGCACGGCACCGAGGGCGATCCGGCGGACGACCTGCTGATCCCGCTCGCCCCGGCCCCGCTGGGCATCACCGCCCACCACGCCTACCCGGCCGGCCAACTGCTCGCCCTGCTCACCCGCCGAGCCGCCGGCTCGGCCGCGGTGGCCGCGGCGGCGGCAACGGCGGCGGCGGCCTCCACGCTGGCGGCGGTCCCGGCGTTCTAGTCACCGGCCGGGTGCGCGGCACCCGCGACCCACGTCACTCGCAGAGCACGTCACCCGTGCGCGAACCAGTCGTGCGCCAATCACCCGTCCGGACTACTCCGCACCCACCCGGTCGTGCCATGACCGGGTGGCCCGTCGGTGTGCCCGCGCGGCGGCCCAGCCATCTGAATGGGTGATCTCTGCCCCGGAGTTGTGGCACAACTCACCAAAACAGCTGCGGGACGGGCCCGGGAGGCAGACACTGGAGGAAGCGTGGAAGGACCCCCTGTCCTACCCACAGAAGCGCCGGTTCACACCTGGACCGGCGGGACAGGATCCGACCAACTTCAACGGTGTTTCCAGAGCCGGTTGCCCGAGCCGGGCACGGGCCGATGCCGCTGCGGGGGGCGTGGATCGTGAGTGAAGCGAGGTACGACGATGTGCCAGCACCGACCTGAGTGTCCGTCGGCCGAGTCCGCCGACCGGGAGGCGGCGGTCCCGGTCGCCCGTCACCCCGAGCAGGGCTGGAGCCTGCTCTGCAACGGCGTCCTGCTCTTCGAGGACACCGGCGAGCTGCTCCCGGACGGCCGGGTGATCGCCCCGCGCCGCTCGTTGCTCGCGGTCTGAACGAACCCGGAACGTCACGAAGCCTCGGTGGTCAGCGGACCACCGAGGCTTCATGACGTGCTAGCCGGTCACCGGCTCACCGGGCGTCAGACGCCGTACTCGTCCAGCGGCGGGCAGGAGCAGACCAGGTGGCGGTCGCCGTAGGCGCCGTCGATCCGGCTCACCGGCGGCCAGTACTTGTCCGCCGGGTTCACGCCCGCCGGGAAGACCGCCTCGTGCCGCGAGTAGCCGCGCGTCCAGTCGCCGGCCAGCGTGGCGGCGGTGTGCGGGGCGTGGTGCAGCGGGTTGTCCTCCGCCGACCACTCGCCGGAGCCGACCTTCTCGATCTCCGCGCGGATCTCGATCATCGCCTCGCAGAAGCGGTCGATCTCGTGCAGGTCCTCGGACTCGGTCGGCTCGATCATCAGCGTGCCGGCCACCGGGAAGGACATGGTCGGGGCGTGGAAGCCGTAGTCGATCAGGCGCTTGGCGATGTCGTCCACGGTCACCCCCGTCTCCTTGGTCAGCGGGCGGATGTCGATGATGCACTCGTGCGCGACCAGACCGCCGGGGCCCGTGTAGAGCACCGGGAAGTGCGGGGCCAGCCGCTTGGCGATGTAGTTGGCGTTCAGCACGGCGACCTGGGTCGCCCGCTTGAGGCCCTCGCCGCCCATCAGGCGCACGTACGCCCAGGAGATCGGCAGGATCGCCGCCGAGCCCCACGGCGCGGCCGAGATCGGGCCGACACCGGTGGCCGGGCCGGCCTCGCCCTGCAGCGGGTGGTTCGGCAGGTACGGCGCGAGGTGCGCGCGGACCGCGACCGGGCCGACGCCCGGGCCGCCGCCGCCGTGCGGGATGCAGAAGGTCTTGTGCAGGTTCAGGTGCGAGACGTCCGCGCCGAACTTGCCCGGCTTGGCGAGGCCGACCAGCGCGTTCAGGTTCGCGCCGTCCACGTACACCTGGCCGCCGGCCTCGTGCACCAGGCCGCAGATCTCGGTGATCTGGGTCTCGAAGACGCCGTGGGTGGACGGGTAGGTGACCATCAGCACCGAGAGCTGCTCGCGGTGCTGCTCGATCTTCGCCTTCAGGTCCTCGACGTCCACGTCGCCGTCGGTCAGCGTCTTGACGACGACCACGCGCATGCCGGCCATCACCGCGGAGGCGGCGTTGGTGCCGTGCGCCGAGGCGGGGATCAGGCAGACGTCGCGCTGGGTGTCGCCGTTCGCGTGGTGGTAGGCGCGGACCGCGAGCAGACCGGCGAACTCACCCTGGGAGCCGGCGTTCGGCTGGATCGAGACGGCGTCGTAGCCGGTCACCTCGACCAGCTGCTGCTCCAGGTGGCGGATCAGCGTCAGGTAGCCCTGGGCCTGCTCGATCGGCGCGAACGGGTGCAGCTGGCCGAACTCCGGCCAGGTGACCGCCTCCATCTCGGTGGTGGCGTTCAGCTTCATGGTGCAGGAGCCGAGCGGGATCATCCCGCGGTCCAGCGCGTAGTCCCGGTCCGAGAGGCGGCGCAGGTAGCGCAGCATCGAGGTCTCCGAGCGGTGGCTGTGGAAGACCGGGTGGGTGAGGTACTCGTCCTCGCGGAGCAGGCCGGCCGGCAGCGTGTCGGCGGCCTCCTCGACCTCGGCGCCGACGACGCCGAACGCGGCCCAGACGGCGTCCAGGTGCTCGCGGGTGGTGGTCTCGTCGCAGGAGACCGAGACGGTGTCCGCGTCGGCCAGGTAGAGGTTGACGCCGGCCTCGCGGGCCACGGCGACGACCTCGGCGGCCCGGCCCGGGACCTTGGCGGTCACGGTGTCGAAGAACGCCTCGTGGGCGAGCTCGACGCCGCCGGCGCGCAGGCCGGCCGCCAGCGCGGCGGCGTAGCGGTGGGTGCGGCGGGCGATGTCGGCCAGCCCGTCCGGGCCGTGGTAGACGGCGTACATCGAGGCCATCACGGCGAGCAGCACCTGCGCGGTGCAGATGTTGCTGGTCGCCTTCTCGCGGCGGATGTGCTGCTCGCGGGTCTGCAGCGCGAGGCGGTAGGCGCGGTGGCCGTCGGCGTCCACCGAGACGCCGACCAGGCGGCCGGGCAGCGAGCGGGCGTACTCGGCGCGCACCGACAGGTAGCCGGCGTGCGGGCCGCCGAAGCCCATCGGGACGCCGAAGCGCTGCGAGGTGCCGCACGCGATGTCGGCGCCGAGCGAGCCCGGCGACTTGAGCAGCGTGAGCGCCAGCAGGTCGGCGGCGACCGCGACGATCGCGCCCAGGCCGTGCGCCTGCTCGATCACGGCGGTCAGGTCGCGCACCACGCCGGAGGCACCGGGGTACTGGAGCAGCACGCCGAAGACGCCGCGCTCGGCGATCTCGGCCGGGATGCCCTCGGCGAGGTCGGCGACGACCACCTCGACGCCGGTCGGCAGCGCCCGGGTGCGGATCACCGCGAGGGTCTGCGGCAGCGTGTCGGCGTCAACCAGGAAGACACCGCCCTTGACCTTGGTCACCCGGCGGGCCAGCGCCATCGCCTCGGCGGCGGCGGTGCCCTCGTCGAGCAGCGAGGAGCCCGAGGTCTCCAGGCCGGTCAGGTCGGAGACCAGGGTCTGGAAGTTGAGCAGCGCCTCCAGGCGGCCCTGCGAGATCTCCGGCTGGTACGGCGTGTAGGCCGTGTACCAGGAGGGGTTCTCCATGACGTTGCGCAGGATGACCGGCGGCGTGTGGGTGCCGTAGTAGCCCAGGCCGATCATCGAGGTGAGCACCTGGTTGTGCGTGGCGAGCTCGCGCAGCTCGGCGAGCACCTGGGCCTCGCTGCGGCCGTCCGGCAGGTCCAGGGCGGTGATGCTGCGGATCGCCTCGGGGACGGCGGCGGCGGAGAGCTCGTCGAGCGAGCCGAAACCGACCTGCGCCAGCATCTTCTCCTGGGCGGCGGCGTCGGGGCCGATGTGGCGCGACTCGAACGGGCTGGCCGCCTCGAGCTCGCTGAGGGTGGCTGCGCTGCGAGAACGACCGTTGGTCGGCTGGGCAGTCATGGTGGTCGGGCCTCCTGGTCACGGACCGGCGGGGGCACGCACGCCGGGGGGAGGGCCTTCGCCACTGTGGACAGCGGATCGGCCTGCGGCGGGCGAGCCCGACAGACCCTCCCCCTCTGTCATCGGGACCTGAGAGCTTCGCCCGCGCGAGGCTGACGCCCCGCCGGCTTGCACCGTCGGTGAGGGTGGTGGCCACCGGCTCCCTCGCCGGGGGTCCTGCCCTGCTTTCCAGAGTGACCTATCCCGCACGGTACGGATGCCTGAGAGATTCCGGGGAGGGTTTGCTCCTTCGGCGCCTCGCTCCCCTTCGGTCGGGGGCGGGGACTCTCCCGAGCGGGCTCGGCGGTCGCGCCCAGGGTACCAGCGAGAACGCACCGAACGACCGCTCAGGTGAGCGAATCCACTCCCCCACTTGGTCCAGTGCGCGCACGGACGGCCGCGCTCGGCTCGCCACCGTCCGGTTCGTGGCTTTTCGTGTGAATCGACAGGCAGTAACCAGCTGGAGGAAATAGCGTGCAGACCGATATCGACCCCCGAGACCTGATCGGGCACAAGGCCGTCGACCGCAACGGCGACAAGATCGGCACGGTGGACGAGGTCTACCTCGACGATGCGACCGGTGAGCCGGAATGGGCCGCGGTGCGGACCGGAATCTTCGGGCGGGACGCCTTCGTGCCGCTCACCACGAGCGAGTTCTCCGGCGAGGAACTGCGCGTGCCCTACGACAAGTCGCTGATCAAGGAGTCGCCGGACTTCGGCGTCGGCCAGCACCTCTCGCCGGCCCAGGAGCTCCAGCTGTACCGCTACTACGGGCTGGACTCACCGGGCGTCGAGCGCCCGCTGCCGCCCCCGGCGCCCGCCCGGCACCCGGACGATCTGGACTTCGGCGTCGGCACGCAGACCGGCATGCCGGCCGCGGCGGCGACCGGCGGCGCCATGGCGGCCCGCCCGGCGACGGCGCAGCCGACCGGCCCCGGCACCGCGACCATCGGCCTGGACAAGCCGGTCGACCCCACCCCGCCCTCCCAGCCGCCGATGCCGGCCCCGGGCCAGCCCCCGGCGCCGGGCTCCACCCCGGCCCAGGCCGCCGCGAGCCGACCGGTCGCCGGCCCGGGCGCGACCATGCCGCCGCCCGGCCCGATCGAGCTGACGCTGCGCGAGGAGCGTCTTGAGATCACCAACGAGTGGCACGTGCTCGGCACCGCCAGGATGCGCAAGTACGTGGTGACCGAACCGGTGGAGAAGCGGATCCAGGTGGTCAAGGAGCGGGTCCGGGTGGAGCGGGTCCCGGTCGGCGAGGCCGAGCGGTCGGCGCTCTCGGCGCAGGAGATCGCCGAGGCCGTCGAAGAGGTGACGCTGCACGAGGAACGCCCGGCGGTGCGCAAGTACCTGGCGCCGCTGGAGCGGGTGCGCCTGGTGGTGGAGCGCTACACCGAGGAGCAGGTGATCCGCGAGGAACTGCGCCGCGAGCAGGTGGAGATCCACGACAGCACCGCGCCGGAGCAGCAGGCCGGCGATGCCCGGTATGCCGACGCCCAGCACGCCGACACCCAGGCCGCCACGCACCACGCCCCGGCCAACGCGCCGGCCCACCCCCCGGCGCAGGCCGCCGCCCGGGAGCCGGACAGCGCCACGGCCTGACCCCGCTCCCAACTCCCCCGGTACGGCCCGGACCTGGTCTTCCACCAGGTCCGGGCCGTATCGGCGTTGTCGGCCGCAACAAAGCTTCACCGGTCGATATTTGACAGATTGAAGCACTTGAGGGCATGGTTACTTCACTACATTGACTGTCGTTAGCTTGAAGCAGCCTCGAGGGCTGCTGAAGCCCATCCCTGAAGGAGCCACCGTGAGTGAGGCGCCACAGCCCACCACCACGGCCGTGAAGCAGAGCGGCGCCCGGGTCCTGCCCGCGCTGGTGCTCGCGATGCTGGCCTACAGCATCGTGCAGACCGCCGTCGTTCCGATCCTGCCCTCGCTTGCCCTGGAGCTGAAGGTTTCCGGCTCGAACATCACCTGGGTGATGACGGCCAACCTGCTCTCGGCCGCCGTGCTGACCCCGCTGCTCGGCCGCTTCGGCGACCTGCACGGCCGCAAGCCGATGCTGCTGATCTCACTGACCGGCCTGGTGCTGGGTTCGGGCCTCGCGGTCTCCACCCACTCGTTCTCGATGCTGATCATCGCCCGCGTGCTGCAGGGCGCCGGCGGTGGCGTGCTTCCGCTGGCGATCAGCATCGTCCGTGACGAGCTGCCGCGCGAGAAGGTCACCGGCGGCGTCGCCGCGATCAGTGCCTCGATGGGCGTCGGCAGCGGCCTCGGCCTGGTCGCCACCGGCCTGCTGCTGGAGCACTGGAGCTACAAGTCGATCTTCTGGATGGGCCTGGTCTTCGGCCTCATCGCGGTCGGCCTGGTGCTGCTGCGGGTGCCCAAGGACCCGGTGGTGGACAAGACCGGCGGCGCCGACCCGCTCGGCGCGATCACGCTGGCCGGCTGGCTCTGCGCACTGCTCGTCGCCGTCAGCCAGGGCAACGAGTGGGGCTGGACCTCCAACAAGACGCTGGGCCTGTTCGCCGTCGCCGCAGTGGTCGCGCTGATCTGGGGCTTCATCGAGGTCAAGGTCAAGCACCCGCTCGTGGACATGAAGATGATGGCCCGCCCGGCCGTCGCCTTCACCAACATCTCCGGCCTGCTCATCGGCTTCGGGATGTACGGCTCCTTCCTGGTGATCAGCAACTTCACCCAGACGCCCGCCAAGCTCGCGCACTACGGCTTCACCGCCACCGTGCTGCACGCCGGCGTGCTGCTGCTGCCCTCCGCGATCGGCTCGATGGTCGCCGCCCCGCTCGGCGCGATGCTGATCAGCCGCCGCGGCCCCCGTCTGCCGCTGGTCCTCGGCGGCCTGTTCGGCGCTGCCGCGATGGCCTACCTCGCGCTGCGCCACAGCGCCGAGGGCGACGTCTACTTCGCGTCCGCGCTCTTCGGCCTCGGCGTCGGCATGGCCTACGCGGCGATGCCGGCCTACATCAACGGCGCCGTGCCGGCCGAGCAGAGCGGCATCGCCAACGGCATGAACGCCGTGCTGCGCACCGTCGGTGGCGCGATCGGCACCGCCGTGATGGGCGCCATCCTGACCGGGGACACCATCAAGTTCCCGCCGCCGATCGCGGCGCTGGTCAAGGTGCAGATCCCGACCCTGGACGCCTACAAGCACGCCTACTGGGTCACCGCCGTGGTCTGCCTGGTCGCCGCCGCCGTGCCGTTCGCGATCCGCAAGGCCGCCGGCTCCCCGGCCGCGCCGGTCGCCGCCGGCCAGCCGAGCAGCCAGCCGGAACCCGCCAAGACCGGCGCCTGACGAGGCGCCTGCCGGCGCCGCCCAGGGATCGGTGGCGCCGACGATGCCGGCGGCGGCCCGCGAGGGCATCGCACAGGCCACCGCCGGCCACCGCGTGACACTGTGCCCCGCCCGGGCCGCTTGAGTTCCAGCAGTCCGGGCGGGGCACAGTGCTGTCCTGGCCCAGTCGGCTCAGTCGGCCGGATCGACCGGCGGCAGCAGCGGGAGCGGGTCCGCAGGGGTCAGCTCCGGATCGTCCACCAGGAAGGTGCGCACCCGCCCCGGCTCGCTGTACGGCGTCTCGAACCGGACGGTCACCCGGCCGACCCCACTGCCCTGCACCCAGCCGGGGCCGAACTGCTCGTGCAGCACGTCGTGCCCCGGGAGCCAGATCCGCTGCCGGGGAGCAGGCTCCACCGGCTCCGCGACGCCGTCGGCCTGCGGGCCGCTCCCGGCCGCCGCCGACTCCGCAACCGCCTCCGCCGAGTCCGCCGCCACCGCATCCGCTGCCGCCGCCTCTGCCAGCGCCTCCTGTTCCTCCTCCCACTCGGCCGCGGCCTGCGCGAAGAGGTCCTCCTGGGTGTAGTCGGCCAGGCCCGAGACGCCGACGCCGAGCAGCCGGATCCCGCCGGTCAGGTTGACCTGCCCGGCCAGCCGCCGGGCGGTGCCCGCGATCACCCGCTCGTCGTCGGTGGGCCCGCGCAGCGTCTCGGACCGGGTCAGCGTGGAGAAGTCGAAGCGGCGCACCTTGATCACCACCGTCCGCCCGGACCGCCCGGCCGCCCGCAGCCGCCGCACGCAGCGGGCGCTCAGCTCGTCCAGCTCGTGCAGGATCCGGTCCCGGTCGGCCAGATCCACCTCGTAGGTGTCCTCCACCGAGACCGACTTGGCGTCCCGGTCGGGCACCACCGCCCGGTCGTCCAGCCCCCGGGCCATCGCCGACACGCCGGCGCCGTGAGCCTTGCCGAGCAGGCGCCTCAGCTCGTCCTCGGAGAGCTCGGCGACCTCCGCCACGGTCATCAGGCCGGCCCGGTGCAGCACCTGCTCGGTGGCGGGACCGACACCGGGCAGCGCCCGGACCGCCATCGGACCGAGCACCGCGCGCTCCTGGCCGGGAGTGACCAGCACCAGCCCGTCCGGCTTGGCCTGCTCGGAGGCGATCTTGGCCATCAGCTTGGAGCCGGCCGCGCCGACCGAGGCGGTCAGCCCGCCGGTGTGCTCCTCGATGTCCGCGCGCAGGTCCTGGCAGATCGCCCGGACCAGCTCGGCGCCGTCGCCCGGCCCGGCGGCCGCCAGCGCGGGGCCGTACGGGCCGGCCGCCAGGTCGACGTACGCCTCGTCCACGCTGAGCTGCTCGACCAGCGGCGAGAGCTCGCGCAGCATCGCCATCACCAGCTCACTGACCGCCCGGTAGGCGGTGAACCGCGGCCACAGGTAGGCCGCGTTCGGGCAGAGGCGGCGGGCCGTCGCCATCGCCATCGCCGACCGGACGCCGAAGACCCGCGCCTCGTACGAGCAGGTGGAGACCACTCCGCGCCCGCCCAGCCCGCCGACGATCACCGGCTTGCCGCGCAGGCTCGGCTTGGCCGCCTGCTCCACCGAGGCGAAGAAGGCGTCCATGTCGAGGTGGATGATGCTCGGCACTGTCCGCACAAGGCCGATCATCCCGCACGGGTCTGACAGACAGCGCTCGTCGGTGCCGGGGCGGTCCCGGGCCCGTCAGTACCGGGCGGCGGTGCGGTCGTGGGCCGCGTCGGCCAGCGCCCGCGCGACGCCCGGGTCGGCCGGCCCGAGCAGCGCCGGATCCGGGCGGAACACCGCGTTGTACGACGCCTTGACGGCGCCCGGCAGCTCGCGCACGGTACCGGCGTACCAGGTCGCGTCCCGCGGCTCGGGCACGCCGACCGCGTACGCGTCGATCCCGGCCGCCCGGCAGAGCGCCAGCGCGCGCCGCACGTGGTAGTCCTGGCTCACCAGGACCGCGTGGTCGACGCCGAATATCCGCTTGGCCCGGGTGCAGGAGTCCCAGGTGTCGAAGCCCGCGTAGTCGCGCACCACCCGCACGTCGGGGACGCCGCGCCCGACCAGGTAGTCGTACATCGCACCCGGCTCGTTGTAGGACGTGCGGCTGTTGTCGCCGGTGACCAGGATCGCCTGCACCTTGTGCGTCCGGTAGAGCTCCAGCGCGGCGTCCAGGCGGTGCGCCAGGTACGGCGAGGGCACGCCGTCCTGCACACCGGCGCCGAAGACGACCGCCACCGGCTCGGCCGGTACGTCGGCGGCGCTGCGGATCCGCCCGTCCTCCGCGCAGAACAGCCAGGCGCTCGGCGCCAGTGCCAGTGTGCAGAACAGCACCAGTGCCTGGAACGCCCGGCGCTGGCGCCGCCGTCCGCGCAGCACGCCCAGCAACCGCCGACCGTGCTCGCCGCCCTTGGCCACGATGGCCCGCATGTCCCCTCCCCATGATCACTTGTCATCGGGCCGGACGATGCGGACGGCCCGGGCGGTTCTCCGCCCGGGCCGCTGTTGCAGGATCAGGACAGTGCGACGAGACCGTGCCACGAGGCGGTACGACGAGGCGTCAGACCGCGCGGTTGCGGCGCTGGGCCAGCTCGTCGGCGGGGTCGTGGCCGACCAGCGTCTCGCCGGTGTCGGTGCGCTCGGCGTGCAGCCGCCCGAGGTTCGCCTCCAGCTCGTGCCAGACGGCGCCGACCGCGATGCCGAAGACGCCCTGACCACCCTTCAGCAGGTCGACCACCTGCTGCGGCGAGGTGCACTCGTAGACCGTCGCGCCGTCGCTCATCAGGGTCAGCCCGGCCAGGTCGGCCAGCTCGCTGGACTGCAGATGAGTGACGGCCACTCGGATGTTCTGCAGCGAGACGCCCGCGTCCAGCAAGCGCTTGACGATCTTCAGCACCAGGATGTCGCGGAAGCTGTAGAGCCGCTGCGCACCGGTCGGTGTGGCGGTCCGCACGCTCGGCTCCAGCAGCCCGGTGCGGGCCCAGTAGTCGAGTTGACGGTACGTGATACCGGCGGCCGCGCAGGCCGTCGGACCGCGGTAGCCGAGCAGGTCCGAGGATGGAGCGATCCGCTCCAGGGCCGGCTGGCCCGCCTGCACGGCCGGGAAACGCCCGACCCGCGGCAGCTCGGCCACCGTGTCGGCGGCCTGCTGCTCCCAGGAACGGCCGGTCCGGGCCCGGGTGCCGCGCGACACGTGGAGAGCGCACGGGCTGCCTCCGACGGCCGCCTCATCGCCGCTGCTGCTCATGCCAACCTCCGTCCACTGATGGCTCCGGGTGCCGGGCAGAGCGAACGTCCCGGCGGCCACCCCTGACGGTAGGCAGTCGCCCGAGACGCGTCAACGATCGCCACGCCGGGGCCGCGAAACAGCTTCACTCCACCGAGTGGTTTCGCGTGCCCCTAGTGTGGGTAGGACCGAACATTTTGGCAAAACAGACGATCGACTACGAGCAGCTTCGGATCGATCCGCCGCCCCGCCGAGCTGGGTGTCACGAGCGCGGTGTCACGAGCGGGGTGTCACTGGGCGTTGCCGCCGAAGTCCTCCGGCGAGACCTGGTCCAGGAACTCGCGGAACTTCTCGACCTCGTCCTCCTGCTCGTCCGGGATCGCGATGCCCGCCTCGGCGAGCACCTCCTCGGCGCCGTAGATCGGCGTCCCGGTCCGCAGCGCGATCGCTATCGCGTCGGACGGCCGCGCACTGACCTCGACCCCGCCGGTGAAGACCAGCTCCGCGTAGAACACGCCCTCGCGCAGATCGGTGATCCGCACCTCGGTCAGCTGTTGGCCGAGCGCCTCCAGCACGTCCTTGAAGAGGTCGTGCGTGAGCGGACGCATCGGAGTCATGCCCTGCTGGGCGAAGGCGATCGCGGTCGCCTCGCCAGGTCCGATCCAGATCGGCAGATACCGGTCGCCGCCCACTTCGCGCAGCAGGACGATCGGCTGGTTGGAGGGCATCTCCACCCGGACACCCACGACGTCGAGCTCATTCACAAGGCAACCCTATGGCCCCACACCCGGATATGAAAGCGCGGCCCTTCGCGGCCCGGCCACGTGCCGCACTCCGTGAGGTGGCACACCGACCATCCGGCCCCGCCGAGACGGCGCCGCGACGGGGACGAATGGCAGGTCACCAGCCGGACGCCGGCGGTTCCTGCCCGCGTCACCGTCCGGTTCCGGACCGGCCGACCTCGATCGCCGATCGATCACCGTTCGATCGGCGGTCGAACTCCCGGCGCGATCGCGACCGGTCACCGCTCGCACACCTGCCACGCCCGAGTCGCACCCCAGCGGGGCTCCGGTGGCACTCGAGTCGGACACCGGGCGTGTCGCCGCAGACGCAGACGCAGACGGCAGCAGGGCGCGCCAGGAGGCGGGGACGGCTCAGGGGCGGGGGCGGCTCAGGGGCGGGGCTTGCCGCGCAGCCCGGCCTGCACCATGGTCGCGTGCAGCCGGACGGCCAGCGTGGCCAGCTCGCGCGCGGTGGTCTCGGCATGCGCCCTGGTCTGCGGATTGCGGTGCCGGCGCAGCGGTGCGACCACCTGGTCCACCAGGGCCACCTCGCGCTCCGCCGCCGCCTTGACCTGGCGCAGGTGGCGCGGCTCCAGGCCGAACCGGCCCAGCTCGGCGACCAGCCGGGCGATCTGCAGCGTCTCGGCGTCGAATCCGCCGTCCGGGCCGGGCACCACCAGGCCGTAGGACTCCCACTCGGCCAGGTCCCGCTCCTCGGCGCCGGCCGCGGCCAGCAGCTCGGCCCGGCCCAGCCTGACCCCCGCCGCACTGACGCCGGTGGCGGCGCCCAGCTCGCGGTCGGCCTCCTCCAGCGGCCCGGGACGGGCCTCGGCGGAGGGCAGCGCGGGCGGCGCCTCGCCGCGCTCGATCGCGTCCAGGTGCTCGCGGATCACCCGCAGCGGCAGGTAGTGGTCACGCTGCATCCGCAGCACGTAGGCCAGCCGCTCGACGTCGTTCGGGCCGAACTTGCGGTAGCCCGAGGGCGTGCGCTGCGGCTCGACGAGCCCCTCCGCCTCCAGGAAGCGGATCTTCGAAATCGTGATGTCGGGGAAGTCGTCGCGCAGGAAGGCGAGCACCGCCCCGATGCTCAGCAGGTCATCGCCGCCGCGTTCGCCGGGCCGCCGCTGTGGGCTGCTCGGGCGCCGGGGGCCGGTCACGATCTGGTTCGAGGTCACTCGCGCTCTCCTGCCGACGTCGTGGTGTGGTTTCCCCGCCCGTCCCGGCCCCGGCCGACGCTTGGTCGGCCGGGGGGAGCAGCAACTGCCTGCCGTTGCGTCAGTAGTGCTGGGGTCCCGCGAAGAACACCAGCCGGTACTTGCCGATCTGCACCTCGTCGCCGTTGTTCAGGCCGACCTCGTCGATCCGCTCGCGGTTGACGTAGGTGCCGTTCAGGCTGCCCACGTCGGCGACCGAGAAGCCGCCGGGGCGACGACGGAACTCCACGTGCCGGCGCGAGACGGTGACGTCGTCCAGGAAGATGTCGCCCTGGGGGTGACGGCCGGCCGTGGTGACGTCGGCGTCCAGCAGGAACCGGCTGCCGGAGTTCGGACCGCGCTGCACGATCAGCAGGGCGGAGCCCGGCGGCAGCGCGTCGATCGCGGCCAGCACCTCGGCGGAGAGCGCCGGGGTGGCCCCGGTGCCCGTCGCGCTGGGGTCGTAGGACTCCAGGCCGGAGATGGAGATGGTCGAGGTGGTCTCGGCGGGCAGCTCGGGCGAGCCGGCCCCGCGCAGCGGCGAACCGCAGTTGTTGCAGAACCGGGCGGTGGCCGGGTTCTGGTTGCCGCACCGCGGACAGACGATCGGGCCGGTCAAGTTCGCAGCCTCCTGGTGCGGCACTCCCCCTGGGACGTGCCCGGCGTAGGGACCCGGGGCAAACCCTCCACCAGAGGTTGAGGGTCCTGTCGGGAAACCTATGCGCGGCGCGCCCGAAGGGTCAACCGACGCGCCGTAGCCACCGTCACGGAAGAGCGGGCGCTCACCGGCGTGCTGGTAGCCCTCCTGCGGGGCAGGGCGCATGCCGGGGACCTGGCCGAGCTCATCCTCCTCCCGGCGGTGGCGCGCGGTGGGCGCCTCCACCGCGGCAGCGCGGCGGTTGTTGCGGCCGAAAAGCTTAGAGAACAGACTCACGGGCGAATCCCCTTGCGTGAAACAGACCCGCCCGCGGGGCAGGGTGAGAACCTCGGACAGGCTGCGGGCCCGGCATCGAGCCGGGGCTGCGGGAGTGGTACTTCACAGTGTGACCGACGAGCCCCGCGCGCTGTGCACCGGGGGCCACCCGCAGACGCAGGTGGGAGGCGGTCCAGCCGACGGAGCGTCAGCTGCTGCGAACGGCCCGTCACCTCGCCGCCGGCTTGCTGAACTGCGACGGCGCGGGCACGGCGAGCGCGTCCACGGTGACCTTCTGCTGCTCCGAGATGGCGGTACCGACCTGCTCCTTCTCAAGAGTACGGACGATGCCCCCCGGAATGTTCAGCGCCGGCGTCAGATCCTGCGGACTCCCGATCACCGTGAAGCGGTACGGCTGCGAGACGGCCTTGCCGGCGATCTGCACGCCGCCGTTCGGTGCGTCGGTGAAGTAGGTACCGGCCACCACTCGGACATCGTTGATCTGAATCGCCTCCGCCCCCGCCGCTCGGAGTTCCTGCAGGGTGTCCAGCAGCATATCTGCCTTGACCTGCCCCTGGGGGTCATCGACCGTCAGTACGATTCCCGGACCGGTCGCCCTGACCGTACCCGCCAGCACGCCCAGTTCCTCCGCCTTCTTCAGGGTCTGCTCCTGGGCTTCCTTGGCCTGATTCGAGCTGTTCTCCAACTGGGCCATGGATTCGTCGAGTTGGGCCTTCTCCTGCTGGAGACGCTGCTGCCGGCTGTCCAGCTCGTCCAGGATCCGGACCAGGTCCTCCTGGCGGGCGCCGCGCAGCGCGCTGTGGTCGTTGGTCGAACGCACCTGGATCGCCAGACCCAGGCCGAGCGCGAAGAGCAGCAGCGCGACCACGAGCTGTCCCCGCGAGGCGCGTGGCGGCCAGATCGCGTTGCGCAGCCTGGCCCGGCCGTCCGGCGCGGGCCGGGCACCGGCGGCCGGCTGCGGCTGCTCGGAAGCCTCGGCGGGCTCGACGGACTCGGGCTCGGGCTCGGGCTCTTCCTGCTCCGGTCTCTCGGACTCCGGTCCCTCCGGCTCCGGCTCCGCCGCCGTCTCCGGTGCGGGCTCAGCCGTCGTCACCGGAGTCGGGGCGGCTTCGCAGGCCTGCTCGGGGATCGGCACGGCGGGCGCCGCCGGCTCCTCGGCCTCCTCGGCCGCTGCGACCACCACGGCCGCCGCCTGCGCGCTCTCGCCCTCCGGCCGCACCCGCTCCGCGTCCTCGCGCGGCCCGTCGCCCGGCAGCTCGTCCTTCGTCATCGACGCTCCCCCGGCCTCAGGCCCGGAACACGTGGCGCCGGATGGCGGCCGCGTTCGAGAAGATCCGGATACCGAGCACCACGACCACGCCGGTGGACAGCTGCGAGCCCACGCCCAGCTGGTCGCCGAGGAAGACGATCAGCGCCGCCACCACGACGTTGGAGAGGAACGAGACCACGAAGACCTTGTCGTCGAAGATCCCGTCCAGCATCGAGCGCACCCCGCCGAAGACCGCGTCCAGCGCGGCCACCACGGCGATCGGCAGGTACGGGACCACCGCGGCCGGCACCTCGGGCTGGACGAAGAGTCCGGCGATCACCCCGGCCACCAGACCCAGTACGGCAATCACGGCGTGGGTGCTCCTGTCGTCGACGTCGAAAGAGTGGCTGCGGCGCTCGCGCCGTCCTCCGGGACCGCCACGCGCAGCGTGAAACCCACCGCCGCGGGCAGGTCCAGCGAGTGCTCCGCGGTGGTCGTGGCCTTGATCCCGTAGCTGTCCTGCAGGATCCGCAGGTAGTGCCCGCCCATGCTGTCCTGGAAGGCGCCCGGCAGCCGCTTCTCGTCGCCCACCGCCAGCACCGTGTACGGCGGCACCAGCGGGCGGTTGTCGACAAGGATCGCGTCTCCGGCCGCCCGGATCGCCGACAGCGCGGTGAGCCGCTGCCCGTTCACCGCGACCGCCTCGGCGCCGGCCTGCCAGAGGCCGTTGACGATCAGCTGGAGGTCCCGGTCGTGCAGCCGGCCCGTGCCGAAGCCGCCCGCCAGCCGCGGGTCCAGCCCGCCGCCGCTGTCGGTGCCGCTGCCGTCGTCGATGACCAGCTTCAGGCCGGGCCCGGTGACCGCGCCGGTCCCCACCGAACCGGCCAGCGCGGGCAGTCCTGCGTCCCCGCCGGAGTCCTGCAGCGCGTGCTGCTGGGTCCGGTCCACCTGGGCCCGCAACGACTCCACCTGGCGCTGCAGCTGGTCGGCCGCCGCCGTGGCATCGGTGACGCGCTGCACCAGCGCGTCGTGCTGCTTGGCGAGCGCCGGTTCGGCCTCGTGCGCGTTCACCCCGCTGATCGTCACCACGGCGGCCGCCATCGCGAGCCCGGCGGCCAGCAGCAACCGGCCCCTGGCGGTGGTGGGCAGCCGGCGGCGGCCCACCTCGCCGCGGGCCCGGGCGGCGGCCGCGTAGCCCTCGTCCAGGCTCTGGTCCATCACCGTGGTCAGCAAGGACATCGAAGCGTCAGGGCGGGCGAACCGGCGGTCCCTGACACTCGGTGGTCGCTTCGCTGGCATGCGGGACATCGTCCCATGTCGCGGCGGACCCCGGTGAACAGCCCCCAGGATTGGGAGCCGCCCGCCCGGGGCCCGCCGCAGAGCTCCCCGCTAGCGCCCGGCGCCGTCCACCACCGCCGCCCACTCGTCGAGCAGGCCCTGGGTCGCGTCGTCGTCCGGGCCCTCCGCCCACAGGTGGGTGACGGCCTCGGCCGGGTCCGGCAGCACCAGCGTCCAGCGGCCGTCCGGCTCGACCACCCGGACGCCGTCGGTGGTGTCCAGCCGCCGGTTGCCCGCCGCCTCGACCACCGAGCGCATCACCATTCCCTTCGCCGCCCACGGGGTGGCGATGTCGCGCCGCTGCATGTGCGCCTGCGGAATGCGCGCATCGATCTGGCTGAGCGTCAGCTGGGTGCGGGCCACCAGTCCGACCAGCCGGACGAAGGCCGCCGCGCCGTCCAGCACGCCGCTGAACTCCGGCACCACGAACCCGCCACGCCCGTCCCCGCCGAAGATCGTGCCCTCGGCGGCGGCCGCCTTGGCCAGGTCGTCCGGCGAGGTGGTGGTCCAGCTGACCTGGGTGCCGTGGTAGGCCGCCACCTGCTCGGCGATCCGGGTCGTCGTGACGGGCAGCGCCACCTGACCGCTGCGCCGCTCGGCCGCGACCAGGTCGAGCAGGACCAGCAGTGCCCGATCGTCCTCGATCACCCGCCCCAGCTCGTCCACGAAGAAGACCCGCTCGCCGACGGTGTCGAACCGCACCCCGAACGCCGCCCGGGAGGAGGCCACCAGCGCGCCGAGCCGGGCCAGGCCGGCCCGCCGCTCCTCGACGTCCTCGGTCGGCCGCGCCTCGTCCAGGCCCGCGTTGACCGTCAGCGCCTCCACACCGAGGCGGCCCAGGATGCTCGGCAGCACCAGGCCGGCGCTGCCGTGCGCGGTGTCCACCACGACCTTCAGCCCGGCCTCCCGGACCCCCGTGGTGTCGATCGCCCGGAGCAGATTGCCCGCGTACGAGTCGAAGACGCTGGACGGGAACGTCAGGTCGCCGATCTCACCCGGGAACGCCCTGCGGTACTCCTGGCGCGCGTAGACGCGGTCCAGCTTGCGCTGACCGGCCTGCGAGAGGTCCGCGCCGCGCTCGTCGAAGAAGAGGATGTCCAGCGAGTCCGGCACCCCCGGTGTGGTGCGCAGGAAGATCCCGCCGGCGCTGCCCCGGGCGGTGTGCTGCCGGGCCACCGGCATCGGCACGTTCTCCAGGTCGCGGACGTCGATCGCGCTGGTCTGCAACGCCGAGATCATCGCCCGTTTGAGCGCACGGGCACCACGCGAGTGGTCACGCGCGATGGTGACGGTCGCGCCCTTCTTCAGCGTCGTCGCGTACGCGCCCGCCAGCCGGACGGCCAGCTCCGGGGTGATCTCGACATTGAGGATCCCGGACACACCACGCGCGCCGAACAGGTGCTCCTGCCCGCGCGACTCCCAGATCACCGAGGTGTTGACGAACGCGCCGGCCTCGATCGTCTTGAACGGGTAGACCCGCACCCCGCTCGCGATCACCGACTCCTCGCCGATCAGGCACTCGTCGCCGATCACCGCGCCGTCCTCGATCCGGGCCGCGCGCATCACGTCGGTGTTCTTGCCGACCACGCAGCCGCGCAGGTTCGTCTGCGGACCCACGTAGACGTTGTCGTGCACGACCGCCTTGTGCAGGAACGCGCCGCGCTTCACGACCACGTTGCTGCCCAGCACCGTGTGCTCGCGCAGTTCGACGCCCGCCTCCACCTTGGCGTAGTCGCCGATGTAGAGCGGACCGCGCAGGATCGCCTCCGGGTCCACCTCGGCGCCTTCGGCCACCCAGACGCCGGGCGAGATCTCGAAGCCGTCCAGCTCGACGTCGACCTTGCCGTCCAGGACGTCGGCCTGCGCCTTGCCGTAGCTCTCGTGCGTGCCGACGTCCTCCCAGTAGCCCTCGGCGACATAGCCGTAGACCGGCTTGCCCTCCTTGAGCAACTGCGGGAAGACGTCACTCGACCAGTCCACCGAGCGGCCGGCCGCAACGTAGTCGAAGACCTGCGGCTCCATCACGTAGATGCCGGTGTTCACCGTGTCGGAGAACACCTGACCCCAGGTCGGCTTCTCCAGGAAGCGCTCCACGCGCCCCTCGTCGTCGACGATCGTGATACCGAATTCCAACGGGTTGGGGACCCGGGTGAGGCAGACGGTCACCAGCGCGCCCTTGCGCCGGTGAAAGGCGATCAGCTCGGAAAGATCGAAATCGGTGAGGGCATCTCCGGAGATGACCAGAAAGGAGTCGTCGCGCAGCGCGTCCTCGGCGTTCTTGACGCTGCCTGCGGTGCCGAGTGGGACCTCCTCGTTGGCATAGGTGAGATTCATGCCGAGGTCTTCGCCGTCACCGAAGTAGTTCTTCACCAGTGACGCCAGGAACTGCACGGTGACGACCGTATCGGTAAGGCCGTGCCGCTTGAGCAGGCGAAGCACGTGCTCCATGATCGGGCGGTTGGCAACCGGCAGGAGCGGCTTCGGCATGCTCGAAGTCATCGGGCGGAGACGAGTTCCCTCGCCTCCTGCCATCACAACGGCTTTCATTGCGGGTGCGTCCTCCTTCGCGGCGATGGACTCCTCGTCCATCAAACCGTTCCAGGACTCCTCTACCCGGCTGAAATCGTCCGACGCGCGGATGGACCGGTTAACTGCGCCACGATTACCGGCCGTCGCCGCTCGCCACCCCGCAGTGGTTGGCGTACGTCAGCCGTGCGCGAGCGTGTCGGCCTTGACCAGCCGGCGGGTCTGCATGGCATAGAGGATCGCCGCCCACCAGTACAGGACCGTGCCCCACCAGATGAATGCCCAGCTCACGGCGTTCGCGGTGGCGTGGAACCAGCCGTCGCCCTGCCCGAGCAGCAGAAGCGGAAAGGCGTACATCAGATTGAAGGTCGCCGCCTTGCCGAGAAAAGTCACTTGCAGCGGCCCGTAACCATGCCGGTTGAGAATGGGCAACAACGACGTGATGAACAGGTCACGAGCAAGCAGAATCGCGGTCAACCACCACGGCAGGATGCCGCGCCAGGTCAGACCCAGCAGCGTCGAGAACACGTACAGGCGGTCTGCCAGCGGATCGAGGATCTGACCGAGCCGGCTGATCTGACCCCACCTGCGGGCGAGCTTGCCGTCCAGGTAGTCGCTGACCCCGCTGAACATCAGGATCGCGATCGCCCAGCCGTCGTTCTTCGGCCCGTTGAACTCGGGCCAGAGAATCAGCCAGAGGAAGACCGGGACACCGACCAGGCGGGCCATGCTGAGCACGTTGGGGATGGTGAGGACGCGGTCGGTCTGGACGCGCGTCTCCTGGACCTCCACCCGGGGGCCTCCTGTCCTTACAGTGACTGTGCGGCCCTGACTTTACCCGGCCGCGGCAGCCACCGGCGACCAACCACCGGCCCGGAATGCGAAAAAGCCCCTGGCCATTGCTGGCCAGGGGCTTTCCCTGAATGATTGTTCGGCGGCGTCCTACTCTCCCACAGGGTCCCCCCTGCAGTACCATCGGCGCTGTAAGGCTTAGCTTCCGGGTTCGG